>JAVWYC010000006.1:0-22714 GCA_036661755.1 Mucinivorans sp.
AACCCGGGTAAGGCTATTGGTTTCAACGCCGATATCGAGGCTTGGGATCCTGTGAATAACACGGTGGATATGGAGTACCGCACCTTCGACGCCAAAGCCACACCTCACGCGCTGACAGTGGCCGACGGCTCCGATGCGCAGTTCGAGCTCAAAACGGGCGACAAGGTTTCTGTGGAATATATCTACACCCCGGCTGTTACCGGTGGTCAGGAGTGGATGACCTATCTGGGTGAGGCTGCCGGTGCTACCGCTAAGACGCTTACGGCAGCTAATGCTGTCACGGTGACCGATGCTGATGCCGGCAAATGGAAGCTTTTGGTGGAGAAGAACTTCTACCCCAATGTGCGTAAGGCGGTGGTTACCATTAACCGTGCCCCTTATAAGAAGACGATCAACGGCAAGGAGGTGCTCTTTAGTGCCGGCGTCGCTAAGTATATCATCACACAGGCGGCTGGCGAGGCCTTCACGCCCATTATGTCGATTTCGTCCACCGCTCCCGGGGTGACGATCCCCAAGGGTGGTGCGACCTATTACACTAACATCACTTCGAACACTGATTGGAAAGCCGAGGCCACTAACGCCACAGTCACCGCTTCGGGTAGCGGTGACGTGACGACCTTCGCCATCAAGGCTAACTCTTCTCCTGTTGGCACCGCTGCCCGTACCGTTTCGGTCGTCTTCACCACCATTCCCAATCCAGGTCAGACCACCGCCACCGCCACGTGGAGAGGAACGCAAAAGGCGTCAGATCCTCCCCCCCCTCTCCATCCCGCAGGTTGTTCCCCTACTCCTATTCCAGGTTTTTCAAATGTTTATGTTGCTTTGGCGGATAACGATATAATTCCCTGGCAGACTGCCACTAACAATTGCGCCGCTTGGGGTGGCCGCCTACCAAGCAAGGACGAGCTTCTTGCTATTTACCAGAACCAGGGGAGCTACAGTACGTTCGTCAGGAGTTTCTACTGGAGCTCGACGCCTAAGAACGCTGCTGCCTACCACATAGTGGATTTCGAAAATGGCGACGTGAACAGCGACGCCCCTGACTACATTTGGCACGTGAGGTGTGTGAAAGTAGGCTAAACAATTTAACGATTCAACTATTTAGCGGGGCTGTGCCCCGCTCATTATCGGCGTCATCGACCGCCCGCAAGGGCGGTCGATGACTGTCATTGCGGTGTGGCCGCCGCAACCCCTAGGACACAAATCAAAAGGGAGCATAGCACCACACAGTACATTAATAACCATTGCTGTCCGCTAAAACTTTTTAAGGAGCAAAAAACAGGGCTGAGTTCTTTGCAGATCTCAGCCCTTTCGCTTTAACCTTGCAGCTGCAACACTAACAAGTCAAAGCGATGCACAAAAGCATAAATTTTACCGGACAGCCGCTCTATTGCCAGCTGCTAAATCTACTCGACAAACAAAAAATCAAAGAGACAAGCCACAAAGACGGTTTTGACCGCTATGTCAAAAAACTTGACGCTATTCACACTTGGTTGTTCTCCTAAGATGGCTTTTGTTTGTCTTTTATGTGGCATAGACAAATAAAAAAAGCCGTCTAATCGCTTGATTATAACGGCTTTGTCTCTTTTTTGAAAGTGATCCAGCTGGGGCTCGAACCCAGGACCCCAACATTAAAAGTGTTGTGCTCTACCAGCTGAGCTACTGAATCATGTCTCTTTCGAGGTTGCAAAGGTATAAATAAAATCTGAACCTACAAATCTTTATCACGTTTTTTTTGAACTTTATTCCACTTTTTTGAACTTTTATTGCATTTTTTATCCATTAAGCCCACTTCTTTTGAGCTTTATCACACTTCTTTTGAGCTTTTTGCGCAATTAATTCCAGATGGTACCTCAAATGTTACTTGAAACGATATCCCAAGAAAACGATACCCACAAGAAAAATATCAATTAGCAAAAAGTTAAATCACAGTGCCGCGAACAATGAACTTCAAGTCGGTGTTGGTCGAGTTGCGCAGAGTGACGCTCTTATAAAAAACGCCCTTATCCTTGGGCGTATAGCTCACGCGAATCACCGTGCTATCTCCCGATTTGATTGGACGTGGCGAGTAGTCGACCTTGGTGCAATTGCAATCGGTGGCGGCCGAAATGATCACCACAGGGGTCGACGAGCGGTTGTATACCGTGAAATTGCGAACTGTGGGCTTGGCAATCTTGCCGAAATCGAGCTGAGTGCACGACCCTTCCAGACCCTTCGGGCTAGCTGTTGGAGCCGCAATGGCCGCCGATAGCGAAAAAACAAGCGTAGAAACTAAAACAAAGGAGGTCTTCACAAAGTTTTTCATTATATTTGTATGAATTTTTAATTGTTTGCGCGAAATTTGTGTTAACAGTCATTGCGCTATTGGTATGAAAAGCGCACTAAATAAGAGAACAAAGATAATGAAAAATATCTTCATTGAGCTACTTGGTCATTTGATTGCGATTCCTTCCGTGTCGTGCAACGAGGCGAAGGCGGCTGATTTTTTGCAAAATTTCCTCGCCGATCAAGGTGTGAGTAAGGTGCATCGCCGGGGCGATAATATATGGGCATACAATCGGGATTTCGATCCATCGCGTGCTACGATTTTGCTCGTTTCGCATATTGACACTGTGGCCGCGAGCGAGGCTTACACGCGCGATCCGTTTTTGCCCACCGAGCAAGATGGTCGGCTCTATGGCTTGGGTAGCAACGATGCCGGCGGTTCGGTGGTGGCGTTGACGGCTACTTTTTTGCATTTTTATCGGATGCAGAATTTGGGCTACAACCTTTGTTTGGCTTTGGTGGCTCAGGAGGAGTGCGGCGGGCCGGGAGGCATGCGTTTGGTGATGGACGATCTGGGCAAGATGGATTTTGCAATTGTTGGCGAACCGACCGAAATGAAAATGGCGATCGGTGAACGAGGCTTGATGGTGCTCGATTGTACAGCTCGTGGGCGTACAGGTCATGCCGCTCGCCAGGAGGGGATCAACGCTATATATATAGCAATGAATGATATTGCGTGGTTGACTAGTTATCGTTTTGCGCGGAGCTCTGATCTTTTTGGTTCGGTCAAGATGAGTGTGACGGTGATCAAGGCCGGCACGGTGCACAATGTTGTTCCTGCCACTTGTGATTTTACTATCGATGTGCGGGTGAGCGAGCAATACACCTTGCAAGAGGTTTTCGATACGATACAAGAGAATTTGACTTCGACTGTTTTGCCGCGTTCGATGCGTCACAATCCTTCGTCGATAGCCTTGACGCATCCACTGGTAGAGATTGGTCTGGCGATGGGCGTTGAATATTATGGTTCGCCAACCACTTCGGACGCGGCGGTGCTCAGTCCTTTGCCGTGTTTGAAGATGGGCCCCGGCAGTTCGGCGCGTTCGCATTCGGCCGATGAATTTATAGAGATAGAGCAGGTGGAGCAAGCGATCGATCAATATATAGCGATGCTCACGGCGCTAATTGTTAAATAAAGTGAACCCTCCGAATTAATAGGTCGAGACGAAAAGGCTGGCGATGAAAAAGGCAGCATAAAGCACGCTTGCTATGCCGTTGGTTGTGCCAAAGGCGAGCCCGACGCGGCTCAGATCGGTGGGGCGGACAATGATATGTTGAAAAATCAGTAGGGCGGCAAAGATAGCGCTGCCAATAATGTAAAGCAGTTCGCCAGTGGGATGAAGCCGGAGCCCGATGAGAATGACAAAGAGCAGGGTCAGGCAGTGTAGCGCGATGCTCGTTATCAAGGCGCCGCGCGCGCCAAGGCGTGCGGGGATCGAGTGTAGCTTGGCTGAGCGGTCGAAGTCGAGGTCTTGGAGCGCAAAAATTATATCGAATCCCGCCACCCAAGTTAGCACCAAGGCCGACAAGAGCATGGGCAGAGCGGCCAGAGCTCCTGTGGTGGCGATATAAGCCCCGCTTGGCGCAATGGCTAGTCCGAGCCCAAGGATCAGATGGCAAAACCAAGTGAAGCGTTTGGTGTAGCTATAGCCCAAAACGATGGCAAGAGCCAAGGGCGAGAGCAGAAAACAGATAATATTGATCGATAGTGCAGTGAGCATAAAAGCGACAGCCGAGCCAACGACAAACCATCGCACGGTGCGGGTGGATAGTGCCCCCGAGGGTAGTTCGCGTGTGGCGGTACGTGGATTTTGAGCGTCGAATTCACGGTCGACCAATCTATTGAAGGCCATGGCGGCCGAACGTGCAAAGACCATACACAAAACGACTTGAAGCAGCAATAGCCATTCAAAACCAGCCACTCGAACGCCAAGAAAATAGCCAATCAAAGCAAATGGAAGAGCAAAAATGGTGTGGTTGAATTTTATGAGTGAAAGAATTTTATTGATCATTGTCGTTGTGTTTATTCGACAAAAATAGTTATTTTTGCGGAATGTTTGGTGTTATTTTTGATTCGACAGATAAATCACGTAATGAATAAATTTCTATTAACAATATTACTCAGTTTAACTTTTATCACAGCTGATGCGCAACTTTTTGGTACTAAGGAACAGCGAATGGCTCGTCGTGAATTGCGTCGTTCGCGTCGTTCGGCGATGACATTAACGGGCGAGATTCAGCTCTCGGGCGCTTTTGCTCTTTACCCTTTGGCCGTTAGGTGGCAAGAGGAGTTCCGCAAGCTTTATCCGCGTGTGAAGATCGACATTTCGGCTGGCGGGGCGGGCAAGGGGATTACCGATGCTCTGTCGGGGGTGGTGGATCTGGGCATGGTATCGCGTCAGGTCTATCAGGCGGAAATAGAGAAGGGTGCTTATGTGATTTCGGTGGCTCGTGACGCCGTTGTGCCGACCATCAATTCGCGCAATCCACTCATTATCGAAGTGCTCACTCATGGGTTGACCCAACAGATGGCGGGGCGCATTTGGGGCGGCAAGGTGCATTGGTGGGGCGAGGTGATTGGCCATCAGACGACGCTCGTTCCATTGCATGCCTACACCCGTTCGGACGCTTGTGGGGCGGCCGAAACATGGGGTTCGTGGTTTGGTTTGCGCCAAGAGCAGATCGATGGGTTGGCTGTTTTTGGTGATCCGGGGGTGGCCTCGGTAGTCCAGAAAGATAAGATTGCCATTGGTTTCAACAATATAGCCTATGCCTACGACCTGAGAACCAAGAAGCCTCACCGCGGTATTATGGTGATGCCTATCGATTTGGACGGTAATGGTAGGGTGGATCTGAACGAGAATTTTTACTCTACGCTCACCGAACTCAATGCCGCTATTGCCGATGGTCGTTACCCGATGCCGCCGGCAAGGGAGCTCTATTTGGTGAGCAAGGGTAAGCCCACGCGACCCGAAGTGGTGGCTTTTTTGGAATATATTCTGAGCGAAGGGCAGTTAATTGCCCCCGAGGCCGGCTTTATTCCGCTGACCGATGTTGTGCTCGAAGAGCAATTAATGAAGATTGACGATTGACGATTGAAAAAACAACAACGACCAGCACAACTAAATCGATAGCAATCAAGAAATTACACACAAGAAGCGATGAAACAATACCTAGACTTATTACAACACGTACGCGACACCGGCACACAAAAAGAAGATCGCACGGGTACCGGCACTCGATCGGTGTTTGGCTACCAGATGCGTTTTGATTTGCAGCAGGGATTCCCCTTGCTCACCACAAAAAAGCTGCATCTACGTTCGATTATCTATGAATTGCTTTGGTTTTTGCGTGGCGAGACTAATATAAAATACTTGACAGACAACAAAGTGTCGATCTGGGACGAATGGGCCGATGCCAATGGCGATTTGGGGCATGTCTACGGCTATCAGTGGCGTTCGTGGCCAACGCCCAACGGGGGGCATATCGACCAGATCAGCCAATTGATAGAGCAGATCAAGCACAATCCATCTTCGCGTCGTTTGATAGTCAGTGCGTGGAATGTGGCCGATGTGGACAATATGGCTCTGCCTCCGTGTCACACTATGTTTCAGTTCTATGTATCTTCGGGGCGTTTGTCGTGTCAACTCTATCAGCGTTCGGCCGATCTGTTTTTGGGTGTACCTTTTAATATTGCCTCTTACGCTTTGCTCACCCAGATGGTGGCGCAGGTGTGTGGGCTCGAAGTGGGCGAATTTATACATACCTTGGGCGATGTACACATATACAACAACCATATCGATCAGGTGAACCAGCAACTCGAACGCACGCCACGGCCGCTGCCCAAGATGTTGCTCCGGGGCGATGTGACTTCGATCTTTGACTTTACTTTCGACGATTTTACGCTCGTTGATTACGATCCATACCCAACCATTAAAGCTCCAATTGCAGTATGATCTCTATTATCGTTGCCGTGGCTCAAAATGGCGTGATCGGTTGCCACAACCGTTTGATTTGGCATATTTCGCAAGATCTTCAACATTTCAAAGCGCTCACCATGGGGCACCCTATTCTGATGGGGCGCAAGACTTATGCCTCCATCGGTAGAGCATTGCCCGGGCGTCAAAATATTGTCCTTTCGCGTAACGCGGATTTAAGAATCGATGGCGTCGATCATGCTTCTTCGCTGGAAGAGGCCTTGGCTTTGGTGGGCAAAGATGAAGAGGTGTTTGTGATTGGTGGAGGTGAAATCTATAAGTTGGCTATGCCTCGGGCCTCGAAATTATATCTGACCCGAGTCTACCAAGAGCCCGAGGGCGACGCCTTTTTCCCCGAAATAGACGAAAAAGAGTGGCGCCAAACCGAGCGAGAAGAGCACGAGGGCTTTGCTTTCATTAATTACGAACGTCGATAAAATGGGTGCATTGCATTTGGCCGGCGTGGCCAAACAAAAAATAGAGAAGAGCGTGAAGAGTGGTTTTCGCGGCGGCCTTCGCTCGGCACTGTGGCTCACAAAGATGATGATCCCTATCACCCTTGGCGTGGCGCTACTAAAATGGGCGGGGGTGATCGATTTTTTGAGCCGTCTGTTGAGCCCCGCTTTTGAAATGATAGGCCTTTCGGGTCAAGCGGTGATCGTCTTTCTTACCAGCACTCTCTCTAACCTTTATTCGACAATTGCGGTGATGGCTACTCTGAACCTCGATTTTCGGCAAGCGACAATTTTGGCCGTCATGGGCTTGATTTGTCACAATTTGATAGTGGAAACCATCATTCAACGTAAGGCGGGCAGCAACGGTTGGTTTATTGCCACTTTGCGCATTGTGACGGCACTTGTGGCCGGGTTTTTGCTTAATTGGCTCTTGCCAAGCAATTACAGCGGCATGCTGATGATCGATAGCACGGTGCAAGCAGTGACTTTCACTCAGATCATGAGCGAGTGGGCTTGGAGCATGCTCAAATTGATACCCATGATGTTTGTGCTGATCGTGTCGCTCAATATTTTGCAACAATTGTTGCGCGAATTTAAGCTCATCGATGCGCTCACCATTCCCTTGACTCCACTAATCAAGGTGATGGGGCTAAGACCCGAAACCTCGTTTTTGTGGATCGTGCTCAACACCTTGGGGCTGGCCTATGGTGGGGGAGTGATGATTGCCGAGTTGGACGAGGGGCAAATTTCGCCCTCGGCGGCGCGCGAATTGAATAGCAGTGCGGCCATCACTCACTCGCTCTTGGAAGATACGTTGATCTTTGTGGCCATAGGGCTGAATGTGGTGTGGCTCATTGTGCCTCGCATGATTTTGGCGATAGTGGCGGTGTGGAGCCAAAAAATATACTATAATATTAAAGGTAATAAATAATGACAACGAGCGAACAAATAAAGGAAGTTATAAAGAGCCTTTGGGCCCTGGGAGGTTATCTTTGACATTGATGGCAAAACAGCTGAGATAGAAGAGTTCAAAAAAATAGAGAACGCACCCGATTTTTGGAACGATGCCCAAAAAGCACAAAACGAATTGCGCAGAATGGCTCCCATCAAAAGTTGGGTGGCCGATTTTGCTGCCATCAAAAGTGAGGCCGAAGATCTGGAACTGATGCTCGACTTTGTGCGCGAAAATATTAGTACCGATCAAGAATTGGACGCCATGTACGCCAAAGTGCTGTCCGATGTCGAAGATATGGAGGTGCGTTCGATGCTCAAAGAAGACGAAGATGCTCTGCCGGCCATTGTGGAGATCAATTCGGGCGCCGGAGGAACCGAATCGCTGGACTGGGCATCGATGTTGCTCAGAATGTATATGCGCTATGCCGAACAGCACAACTACACCGTGCGTGTGCTCGATCGCCAAGAGGGCGAACCGGTGGGCATCAAATCGGCCATGATCGAGGTCACGGGAACGATGGCCTATGGCTACCTGAAAGGCGAAAACGGAGTGCATCGATTGGTGCGCCCTTCGCCCTTCAACGCAGGCAACAAACGGCAGACAACCTTTGCCTCGGTGGCCGTGACGCCGGCGGTGGACGACACGATCGAGATCGAGATCAAACCATCGGAGATCAAATGGGACACCTATCGTTCGGGCGGCGCAGGGGGGCAAAATGTGAATAAGGTAGAGACCGGGGTGAGGCTCTATCACATTCCATCGGGCATTGTGGTAGAAAACACCGAAACCCGGTCGCAGCTCGACAACCGCGACAATGCGATGCGAATCTTGCGATCGAAACTCTATGCCATGGAGCTCGAACGACGCGCGGCGCTCAAAAGCGAAATCGAAGCAGGCAAAAAGAAAATCGAATGGGGCTCGCAAATCCGATCATATGTGTTGGACGATCGGCGGATAAAAGATCATCGCACGGGGGTTCAAACATCGAATATCGAGGCGGTGCTGGACGGCAAAATCGATGAATTTATTAAAAGTTACCTTTTGTCTAATGTATAAAAAAATTGTCATAATTTTGCTTCTCTGCTTTGCTGTTTGTGGCGTGTCTTATGGCCAGAGCACTAAGTTGCTGGGTTGTGGCTCGAAGGTCGACCCCGAGCAGGTGGCCTTTGGCGCGGGGGAGTGGATCAAATATACGGTGGCCTATTCGGCACCGATGATAACGGCCCAGGTGGCCGATATTACCTTCACCACCGTGGAGGAGAAATACATGGGGCGAGATTGCTTTAAGGTTGAGGCTCGAGGGGTGACGCGTCCTTTTTATTCTATTTTTTTCCCCCTGGACGATGTCTACACAACGTGGCTCGAAAGGTCGACCTTGATGCCCGTTAAGGCTACTTCTAATCTACACGAGGGGAACTATCGTTTCCGCACGGCACTCGATTTTCACTACAAAACACTCTCCGTGCGCACCGAGGGGCACGATTTGCGCCGCAATACAATGCGACGCCATTTTATGCGCTTGGATAATTGCTCCTACGATGCGTTGGGCTTGTTCTATAACATGCGTTCGGCCGATTTGCGCCTGTTGGCCAATGGGCAGAGCCAAGCTCTGAGCATGGTGCTCGAAGACACGGTGCGCAATGTCTATTTCCGCTTCATTGGGCGCGAAACCAAGAAGATCAAAGAGCTGGGGTCGTTCCGTACGTTGAAATTCGCCTGCAAATTTGCCACCAGTAACGATGAATCGTTCACCAATGGAGCGGAATTTTTCCTGTGGCTATCGGACGACGAAAATCGGATACCGATCTACCTCGAATCGCCAATCAAGGTGGGCAAGGTCTTTGCCAGCCTGTCGGCTTGGAGCGGATTAAAGGCTCAATTTTCATCTTTTATCATTGCGCCCTGAGCTAAGGCGGTGGGCGCCCCGATTGCTGAAAAAAAGGCTAAAATCAATGCACGAAAGAAAGCAATTGGCCATTCTCAATTATTTTTACTATCTTTGTGCGAATAAAGAGCGAAAACAATGAAGAGTAAAAAAATTCTCTATATCTGTTCACAAGTAACACCTTACACCGAAGAACCCCCCTTGGCAATGATGTGTCGTACATTGCCACAGTTGATGCAAGAGAGCGGAAATGAGATTCGGATCTTCATGCCTCGCTATGGTTCGATCAACGAACGCCGAGGGCAGCTCCACGAAGTGATCAGACTGTCGGGAATGAATCTTATTATTGGTAATTCAGATCATCAATTAATCATCAAAGTGGCCTCGATTGCAGGCGCTAGGGTGCAGGTCTACTTTATCGACAACGAAGATTACTTTGCCCGTAAGGCCACAATCCAAGATGACCAAGGAAACTATTTTGCCGACAACGACGAACGAGCCATATTCTTCAATCGCGGAGTGTTGGAAACTGTCAAAAAATTGCGTTGGTCGCCCGATATAGTGCACTGTCACGGCTGGATTTCGGCCATCGCGCCTATGTATTTGCGTAAGGTATTTGCCTCGGATCCGATTTTCAATAAATCGAAGATCGTGGTGTCGCTCTATAACGACGATTTTCAAGGCAGTTTGTCGGCCGATTTCAAAGACAAACTGCGCAAGGAGGGCATCAAAGCGGCCGACGTTCTTGGCCTAGAAGAGCCCACCTACGCCGCCTTGATGAGCCACACGCTCCAATATGCCGACGGGATTGTGCGCGCCAGCGAAACACTGAATCCGCAGCTCGAAACGATATTCAATAACACAGAAAAACCTCGGTTGGAGGCTATGAGCGAAACAATAAATCCAGAAAGTTATAATCAATTTTATGAAGAAATACTCTCTCGTTAGCCTTTTGGTGGCCATAATTTTTGTCGGGTGTACTTCGGTAGACGGTTTCTTTGGCAGCGATCTCATACCGCCTTCGCAGCAAATGTTCACCAAAATCGATTCGGGCATGAAGATGAAGACCTATCAAGTGTCGATGGATTCAATGATGAGCCTCACGGGTAGCTTGGTTGGTTCGTTGATCGACCCTTTGGTGGGGCGTACAACAGTTGGCACGATCACCAATTTCACGCCCTATGGTTTTTTGGCAACCAAAGGCGATACTCTCTTTGGCAAAAATCCAAGAGTGGACTCCATGGTGCTGAGCGTCTCTTTCAATGCCGCCTATGGCGACACCACACAAAGAGTGCGCCTGTCGGTCTTTGAGATGAAAAATCATCCTCTGAAACTGAATGCTTCATACTATATGAATTTTGATCCTACGCCATATTACGATCAAAATAAACCGCTATCGACTTTCACCACATCGAGCAAACAAACCGACACGGTGCACCTGCCGCTCTCCTTCGCGCAGCAATTAGTCGAAGGGCGTTGCAATTTGGTGGACAAAAATCCATATCGCGACGATTCGATTTTCCACTCGCTCTTTAGCGGCCTCTATTTCAAATCGAACGACGTGACCACCGGTAAAGGTGTGATTTATGGTATTAATCTCCAAAATACACGTATGGATATGTTCTGGCATTCCGACAATGGCAAGAAGGATAGTATGACCTTTTGGTTCGACCTGCCAACGAGCGTGGTGCCTGATTATGCGCAGCAAGACATCTCCTTTGTGGTGGCTCGACACGACTATTCGTATGCCGATCCGGCGCGCGGCGGGGTGGATATCCCCTCGATTGGCAACCTGAAAGTGCCAACCAAATTAGTCTACATTCAAGGCATCGGCGGGCTGGGCGCACGAGTGGTAATGGATATGGATTATATCGCAAAACTCAAAAACGATGCTCTGGCCAAAGGTTATCGAAATATTGGTATCCATCGAGCGGAGGTTCGTTGGTATGTACCCGAAAAAAATGTATTCTATTATGATGAATCTTTCCCGCGTATGGTGCTCTATGCGTGGAACGGCAGATTAGGCGAACACATACCGGACTATAGCTCCTATGGCGAAAGCCTGACCCAGGGCTATGTCTCACCCATTGGGGGCTACCTTTCGCGATCGGTGGGCTATTATAGCCAAAACATAACCTCGTTCATGCAACTCCTCTTTACGGGAGCCGGCACTAATCCCGCACTCAATATGTTGCCGGCATACGAATATGGACTAATCCCGCTACGCACGGTGGTGGGTGGATCGGCCAGCGTCGAGAGAGCACCGCAAATAATACTCACATACACATTATTAAAATAGACAAACGGGCATGGATTTTTTTCTGTGCCCACTTTGCTTTTTTAATCAAAAACGTAACTATATGAATAATTTAGTGATAGTTGAGTCCCCGGCTAAGGCCAAGACAATCGAAAAAATTTTGGGCGAAGAATTTGTTGTCAAATCAAGTTTTGGTCATATTCGCGATCTTCCAAAAGGCAATAATGCCATCGATGTCGAACATGGATTTACACCTTCCTATGAAATATCGAGCGATAAAACAAAAGTAGTTGCCGAATTGCGCAAAGCGGCCAAAGCGGCCGATATCGTATGGCTCGCCTCCGATGAAGACCGCGAGGGAGAGGCTATCGCGTGGCACTTGGAACAAACCCTGTCGCTCAAAGAAGAAAAAACACGCCGCATCGTCTTTCACGAAATTACACGCGATGCAATCTTGGCTGCCGTCGAAAATCCGCGCTCAATAGATCGTAACTTGGTGGACGCTCAACAAGCACGCCGCATATTGGATCGCTTGGTGGGTTTTGAACTCTCGCCCTTGTTGTGGAAAAAAGTCAAGCCCTCGCTTTCGGCCGGGCGTGTGCAATCGGTGGTGGTGAAACTTTTGGTGGAGCGCGAACGTGAGATACTGAATTTCAAATCGGTGCCCTATTTTCGTGTGACGGCCGAATTTAAGAACGCCCAAGGGGTGGTGGTTAAGGCGGAACTCAAAAATCGCTTTGCAAGCCAAAACGAGGCTCGTGCTTTTTTGAGCTCGATTGCCGGCAGTAGTTTTTCGATCGAAACGATCACCAAAAGTCCATTGAAGCGTACCCCCGCTGCGCCTTTCACTACCTCGACGCTGCAACAAGAGGCATCGCGCAAACTAGGCTTTTCGGTGGCTCAAACAATGAGCACAGCACAAAAGCTCTATGAGGCGGGGCAAATCACCTATATGCGTACCGACTCGGTCAACCTTTCGTCGCTGGCCTTGGGGACAGCTCGCGAGGCGATTGTAGATAATTTTGGCGCCAAGTATCATAAATTACGCCAATACACCACAAAAAGTAAGGGCGCGCAAGAGGCTCACGAGGCCATTCGCCCTACATATATCGCCAAGGCGACGGCCGGCAGCTCGCCAGCCGAAAAACGCCTCTATGAATTGATCTGGAAACGTGCTGTGGCTAGTCAAATGGCCGATGCCGAGCTCGAAAAGACAACGGCCGTGATCGGCATATCGGGGTCGAGCGAAAAATTTGTCGCCACGGGCGAAGTTATTAAATTCGACGGTTTTTTGAAACTCTACATCGAGGGATCCGACGAGGCAAGCGAAGAGAAAGAGGGTGTGTTGCCGGCGATGAAAGAGCACGAAAGCCTGAGCGCGGCCACGGTTTTGGCCACCGAGCGCTTCACACAGTCGCCAGCCCGTTATTCGGAAGCTTCGCTGGTGAAAAAACTTGAAGAGTTGGGCATTGGCCGTCCGTCGACCTATGCGCCCACGATCACGACAGTCATCACACGAGGCTATGTGGAGAAAGACTCACGCGAGGGTACTCCACGTTCCTACACACTGCTCCAACTCAGCGGGGGCAAGGTGACGCAGATCACCAAAAGCGAAAAAGTGGGCTCGGAGTCCAAAAAACTTTTCCCCACCGATATTGGTATGGTGGTGACCGATTTCCTTCAATCGTCGTTTGCCGATGTGATGGATTATAATTTCACGGCCTCGGTGGAGCTGAAATTCGACCAAATAGCCGAAGGCGCTATCGGGTGGCAAGGCATGATTGGTGATTTTTATAAACCATTTCATAGCCATATCCAAGCCTCGCTCGAAGACACAACCTTTGTCAATTCGGAACGAGTGATTGGTCAAGACCCGGTGTCGGGCAAACAGATCACCGCTCGCGTGGGGCGCTACGGCCCAATGGTGCAGCTGGGGGCGAGCGAAGATAAAAAATTCGCCAAAATGCAAAGTGGGCAACTCATCGAAACGATCACCTTGGCCCAAGCGCTCAAACTCTTTGAATTGCCGCGTACGGTTGGTCAATTTGAAGACAAAGATGTTGTGATTGGCATCGGCCCCTTTGGCCCGTATGTCAAACATAACAGCAAATTTACATCGCTCAAAAAAGGAGTGGACGACCCGATGGAAATCACGCTCGATCGGGCGGTGGAGCTGATAAAAGAAAAACGCGAAGTGGAACTTAATCGCCATATAGCCTCTTATGATGGCGGGGTTGAGGTTCTGCGCGGCCGTTTTGGGCCATATATTGCTTGCGAAGGGAAAAATTATAAGATACCCAAAACAACAGATGCTGAAAAGTTGACTGCTGAGGATTGTCGGAAAATCATGGAGACAACAACCCCGACCGAGCCTAAAAAACGAACCTTTGGGCGTAAAAAGAAATGAACCGTTGCGCTCTAATAACCGGTGCCGCCGGTTTGGTGGGAGGATATTTGATTGCTGAATTATTGCGCCGCTCCCTTGGCGCGAACTCTGTGGGCAAGATCCATTGTGTGGTGCGTGGCGAGGCTTCGTCTTTGGCCACCACAGAGGGTTTGCTTGCCATGGGTTGTTCGTCGGATGCGATTGCGGAGCGGGTGGAGTATCATATTTTGGATCTCGAATCGAGCGTTTTGGTCAAGGAATTGGTGGATAGGGTGCGCCCCGATGTGGTTTTTCATACGGCGGCCAAGGTTGATGTGGGGGCTAGTTCGGGCAGCAAGGCGGGCGAAGCGATTGTGAGGAACAATGTGTTGATCACCCATATTTTGCTCGAAACGCTATTGTCCTTGCGCCAAGAGGGCGTGGATCCATTGTTGGTGCATGTTAGTTCGGTGGCTGCCTTTGGCACGGCCGACCCTCGGGGGGTGATCGATCACATGACGCCCTTTGTCGACATAGGCGCCGCTTCGCCATATGCGCGGAGTAAATTTTTGAGCCAAAATGATGTGTTGCGTGCTCAAAAGATCGGCCTTCGGGTGGTGGTGGTGTGTCCATCGGTGATTGTGGGCTTGGGTCGCGGTGGGGGGGCGATGGAACGAATGCTCATTTTGGCCTCGCGTGGCATGCAGTTTTATACTCGTGGCGCGATGGGTTATGTTGATGTGCGTGATGTGGCGCGAGCGATGGTGCTTTTGAGTTTGACGCCGAGCGCCGAAGGGAAAATTTATTGTTTGAACGGAGCAAATGTTGGTTTTCGAGAATTTTTTACCATCTTTGGGGCACCATTTGATCGCCGCGCACCGCGTATTGGGTTGGATAAGTGGGTGGTGGATTGCGTTGGGAGGCTATCTTTGTGGTGGAGTTTTTTTACATGGCAGAGGCCTTTGCTTTCGCTTTTTGTGGCCAAACAACTCAGTGAGCAAGTGCGTTACGATGGATCGGCGATCGAACTTTCGCTGCCCGATTTTAGTTATACTCCCTTGTCGGATACGGCGCAATATGTGGCCGAAAATTTAGTGAAAAAATGAAACAATATCTATTTTTGATCGCTTTGCTCTTGGTGAGTTTTGACTCCTTGGCCCAAACAAAAGAGGTGTGGGGGCTCGAAAAGTGTATTGAATATGCTGTTGCTAATAATTTGCAGGTCAAGCAGAGTGAAAAAAATATTGAGTTGCAAAAACTTAACGTAGCGCAATCTAAATTCAACTACATACCCTCGCTTGGAGCGTCGGCTGGCTATAATGCCAATTTTGGTCGTTCGTTGGATCAAACCACTTATAAATTCATTGAGGGACAGACTGTTAATAACTTCAATGCAGGCATTCAACTCTCTACTCAGGTTTTTGCCGGTATGGCTAAGCTTCACACTTTGAAGCGAACGGAGCTCGATTTGTTGGCCTCGATAGAGCAGACCGAAGGCATAAAAAATGATATTATGCTTGCCGTTTCGGCGGCCTACTTACAGATACTATATAATAAGGAGCAGATATCAAATTCCGAAAATCAGGTTGAACTGCTTAGCTCGCAGATCGAACGTACGCGTCGTTTGGTCGATGCCGGTTCGCTTGCGCGGGGAGCGTTGCTCGATCTGTTGTCGCAACAGGCTGCCGAAGAATATAACACCGTGACTTATCGCAATGCACATACAATCAGCATGTTGACGCTCACTCAGTTGCTCGAATTGCGCGATACTTCATTTTTTGATATCGAAATTCCGCAGCTCGATTTGTTGAAAGTTACGGCTCAAGAAAAGACGGTGGACGAAATTTTTGAGCTGGCGAGCGATCTGCCGCAAATCAAGCGCGCGCGCTTAGAGAGTCAGGCAGCCGATCATTCGGTGAGTTTGGCAAAGGCGAAGATGTACCCTACGCTGAATTTTTCGGCATCGTATGGCAGTAGCTTTTCTGACGCTCGCCAACGTCCAATGTTGGGCGAAGATGGCACACCTTATTATGAGAAATATCCCTTTGTCAACCAAATTGGCGACAATGCGAGTGCGGCCGTTGGTCTGTCGCTCAATGTGCCGATTTTCTATGGATTGACGGCCGAGCGAGGGATCAAAATAGCCAAAATTCAAAAACGCCAGAGTGAAATATCGTTGCTCCAAAGCTCAGATAAACTCTACAAAGAGATAGCCCAAGCTTGGGCCGATGCTTCGTCGGCGATGGATCGCTACACGTCGGCCGAGGCTAGCGTACGCGCCTCGCTCGAAGCTTTCTCGTATGCCGAAAGTCGATTTTCGACCGGTGCCAGCAACGTGGTGGACTACAATCAAGCCAAAAACAACTTAATCACGGCTCAAAGTATGGCCACACAAGCCAAATGGGAGTATATTTTTAAGACTAAAATTTTGGATTTCTACGCCGGAATCCCTATTAAATTATAATAAAAATGGCAAAAAAAACTAAAAAACGACTTATAATCTGGGGCGTTGTGGTGCTCATAATATTAGCGGTGGTGGGCAAAAAAGTTTTTTCACCAGTGCCTTTGGTGGAGGTCGAACTCGAAACGCCACAAGAGCGCCAAATCATTGAACTGATTTCGGCCAACGGACGAGTGCAACCGGTGGTGGAGGTGAAAATCGCCCCCGAAGTGTCGGGCGAAATCGTGGAATTGCCAATCAAAGAGGGCGACTATGTAGAAAAAGGTCAACTCCTGGTGCGTATCAAACCGGATACTTATGTGTCGATCAAAGAACGCACGGAAGCGTCGCTCAATGCCAGCAAAGCACAACTGCTGCAAGTGGAAGCGCAATTGGTGAGCGCCGAGGCTACCTATAAACGACAAAAACAACTCTACAATCAAAAAGCAATTAGCGCCTCGGATTTCGAGAGCGCCGAAAGTGCCTACAACGCATTGGTGGCTCAACGACGAACGGCGCAATTCAACATCAAAAGTGCAGAAGCCTCGCTCAAAGAAGCGGCCGAGCAACTATATAAAACAACGATCTTTGCCCCTTCGGCCGGGACGATATCGAAACTCAATGTCGAGCTTGGCGAACGAGTGGTGGGAACGGCTACTATGGCCGGAACCGAATTGTTGCGTATGGCCGACCTATCGCAAATGGAAGTGCGCGCCGATGTGAACGAAAACGATATTGTGCGCGTGGCGCTGGGCGACAGTGCGACGGTGGAGGTGGACGCTTATGTGGGGCGTAAATTCAAGGGACACGTCACACGGGTTGCCAATTCATCGCAAACAAGCACCGCCTCGGCCGATCAAGTGACCTCGTTCGAGGTGCGCATCTATATCGACCCCACTAGCTACGCCGATCTGAAAAGCGCAACCCTGGAATGGCCCATGCGCCCCGGAATGTCATCGACAGTCAATATCGAAACCAATCGCACACGCGCCGTCTCTTTGCCAATTGGCGCCATCACAACGCGCACCCTTGGCGGTGGGACAGAACGCAAAGATGTGGTCTTCCTCTACCGGAAAGATAGCGCGATAGTGCATGTGAAAGCAGTGAAAACAGGCATACAAGACAAACAATATATTGAGGTAGAGGGGATAGACTCGACACTGGAAGTAGTGGTAGGCCCTTTCATGGCAGTCTCTAAAGAGTTGTCCGATGGACAAAAAGTAACCAAGAAGATAGTAGAAATTAAAAAATAGTGGCACGGATTATTACAATCGAAACAAGTGGCGGTGTGGCCTCGGTAGCCTTGGCTATCGATGGGCAATGTGCGGCGGTGCACAGTGTGGCGGGCAACGAACAAACACACTCCCTCACCCTTTTTATCGAAGATATTTTGACGGCTCATCGCTTGACAATTGACGATCTGGACGCGGTGGCCGTTAGCTCGGGGCCCGGCTCCTACACGGGGCTAAGGATCGGAGTGTCGGTGGCCAAGGGTATTTGTTTCGCCGCCCACAAGGCGCTTATTGCCGTGCCTACGCTCGATGCGCTCACCGTTGGAGCTATCGCTTCGGGAGCTGTGCAAGATCCCTCGACAATACTTGTGCCGATGATTGATGCACGGCGTATGGAGATATACACGGCCACCTATAACGCCAAGGGCGAACTTCTGAGCCGGGTGGAGGCGATGGTGGTTGATGAGGGAAGTTTTGCCGCTTTGCGATCAAAAAAAGTGTTGGCTTACGGTAGTGGGGCGGCTAAATGTGTGCCGTTATTGGGTTTTGATATGATCGATGTGCCGCTTTCGGCCGAGTGGCTTGTGGCTCTGGCGCAAGAAAAGTTCGATCAGAATCAAACGCAAGACGTGGCCTATTTTGAACCAGCTTACCTCAAAGAATTTGTGGCGTTGACATCGAAAAAGAAAATGTTTTAGTGCGAATTAGGACGGCGTGACATGCCGCTTCCAAAGAGAGAAAAAAGTATGGACGTACAAGGCGTAAAAAATAAATTTGGAATCATCGGCACATCAAAATTATTGGATCGTGCCATCGAAGTGGCCGTACGCGTTGCCCCGACCGACCTTAGTGTGCTCATCACCGGACAAAGTGGTGTGGGGAAAGAGTTTTTTCCACAGATCATTCACGACAATTCTCCTCGCAAACACAACCCCTATATCGCAGTCAATTGTGGCGCAATCCCCGAAGGGACTATCGATTCGGAACTTTTTGGTCACGAAAAAGGGTCGTTCACGGGAGCCAATAGCGAACGTAAAGGCTATTTTCAAGAGGCCGATGGCGGAACGATATTCTTGGACGAGGTGGCCGAATTGCCCCTAACTACTCAGGTGCGTTTGTTGCGTGTTTTGCAGAGCGGTGAATTTATGCGTGTCGGTTCGTCAAAAGTGCTCAAAACCGATGTGCGTGTTGTGGCTGCTACCAATATTAATTTGGTCAAGGCGATCGAATCGGGGCGTTTTCGCGAGGATTTGTATTATCGACTCAACACGGTGCCAATTGAAGTGCCGGCTCTGTGCGAACGTCGTGCCGATATTGCCCTGCTCTTTCGTCGTTTTGCTTCCGATATTGCCTTGCAATATCGCATGCCTATCATCACCCTCGCTCCCCAAGCGCGCACTACATTAGAGAGTTATCCATGGCCGGGGAATATTCGTCAGCTCAAAAATGTGGCCGAGCAAATTTCGGCTATCGAAACCCAACGAGAGGTCAGTCAGGCCACATTGCTTAAATATTTGCCCGATTGGGACGGTAATTCCTTGCCTGCGATCGCGGGTGGGGGCGAAGCTAAAAATTCAACAGAACGCGATATACTCTATAAACTACTCTTCGATTTGCGTGACGAGGTGAGCGAATTGCGAACAATGATCACTCAAATGGGAGTGATCTGCCCACCGAAAACTACCGAAAACAAGTCGTTCCTACCGGCTGTGATCAAAGATAAAACACCACAAACAAAAGCCCCCGAAGAGTTTACCGAGGTGGAAGAGTTGACCGAAAACGAAGCCACACCGATTGCCGAAACCAGTGTGCCGCGCACTCGCAAAGAGAAAGAACGCGAGGCAATCGTTAACGCCTTGGCCGCTCATAATGGGCACCGTCGCGCGGCGGCTGATGAATTGTTTGTTTCAGAAAGAACACTCTATCGTAAAATTAAAGAACTTGGGATCGAATAATAAATGAAAAAAATCATCAACATATTTTGTACGCTGGCCATGCTAGTCTCGATTTCGGGCTGCACGGTACACTACGCTTTTACGGGCGCTTCGGTGGATTATAACCTCACCAAGACAGTCAACATACAGTATATCAACAACATGGCAGCCATGGTGGCGCCCATGCTGAGCTCCACGCTCACCGACGCGTTGATCCAAAAGTTGCAGCGCGAAACTAGGTTGCAAATCGTTGAAGAAGATGGCGATATGAGTTTCGCAGGCGAAATTATCGACTACAAAAGTGATCCAATATCGATTTCGGCCGAAGAACATGCGGTGCAAAACCGACTAACAATTGCTGTCCGTATCCGCTTTGTCAATAAAGCTCAACCTACAAATTCGTTTGAACGAACTTTTGTAAACTATGCCGATTATCCGTCAGATCAAATGCTGACCTCGGTCGAAAGTAAGCTGATCCCCGAAATTACTACAAAATTGGTCGATGACATCTTTAATGCAGCCTTGGGACAATGGTAGAAATGAATACATTTAATTCGATCGTAGCCTCGCCCGAGCTTGCACAAGAGCCCAAGCGGAGAGAATATTTACGTAAGATAGTGCATCGCTACCCATATTTCACCCTTGCGCGATTACTGTGCGAGCCGCTCGAAACCCTATCCGGGGAGCTGGCAGGGCAGCCCTATCCTTCCCTTTTGCTATATTCGTCATGCGACCAGGCGATGGCGGCTGCGTCTGTGCCGCCGATGAGTTCTTGCAGCTCGCCAATGCCACAAGAAGTTGTCAACGAAGACCTTGCGGCTCCCTTTATGACACTCGACGATGGCGCAATTAGCGAAACTTTGGCCGCCATTTACGCCGCACAAGGCCAAAAAGAACTCTCACGTGATATTTACTTGAAATTAAGTTTGAAAAATCCAGAAAAAAGTCGTTACTTTGTATCCTTAATTGAGAAATTATAAAAACTAACTATGTATATCTTTATCATCATTCTGATTTTCGTAGCCAGCCTACTTGTAGTCCTTGCCGTTTTGGCACAAAACCCCAAGAGCGGTATGGCAGCCAATTTTGGCGCCTCTAATGCCGTGATGGGAGTTCGCCAAACAGCCGATTTCCTCGAAAAATTCACGTGGGGATTGTCTATTGCTATTGTCGTTTTGAGCTTGGCCGCCACAATGGCTATGCCTTCGGCCGATATTACACGTAGTAATAACGAACTCCAAAATGAAATAATGGAACGCACCGCACCACAAACGATGCCCGATTTTACAATCCCGGAAACTCCGCAGTCAACAGCTACACCATCGACTACACCATCGACTGCTCCAGCGACTACACCATCGACTGCCGAGCCCGTAACTGCTACACCTGCAGAACAATAATTACCCCCAATGGCTAAGGCTAACGGTAATTTCGCCGAAAGCTCGGCCGAATGCGCAAGAGTAATAGATAGCTTGCGTGGTGGCGCTTATGCCCCCCTATACCTACTTCATGGTGTAGAGGGGTATTTTATTGACCAAATCGAAAGTTACATAAGCGAAAATGCGTTGAGCGAAGATTTGCGCGCGTTCAATCAAATTACGCTCTGGGGCAAAGAGACTTCGGGCAGTGAAATTGTGGCTGCTGCACGTCAATATCCGATGATGGGCAATCGCCAAGTTGTGGTGGTGCGCGATGCACAAAACGCCAAAGGGCTAGACTCCTTGGCGCTCTATGTGGCAAAGCCTTTGCCTTCCACGGTGCTAGTGATTTGTCATCGAGACAAAAGTATGGATAAACGATCGATGCTCTACAAAAAGTTTGCGGCCAATACCTCGGCCGTTATTTTTGAAAGTATTGCTCCGCGCGAGTGGGATATTGCGCGTTTTGTGGGTCAGATATTCGCTGCTCGTGGGTTGACGGCCGACGAGCCGGCCAAACAGATGATTGCCGATCATATAGGTGCTTCTTTGCAAAGAATAGACACCGAGATCACAAAGCTTGCCACTCGGTTGGCGCCTGTTAATAAGGTGACTGCCAAAGATATAGAAGATAATATTGGGATTTCCAAGGATTTCAATAATTTCGAGTTAACAAAGGCTCTTTCGACGCGCAATTTCAGAGCGGCGTTAACTATTGCCGATTATTTTGCGCGCAATCAAAAGAACAATCCGTTGGTGCTTACGCTTCCTACGTTGTTCACTCATTTTCAGCGTATTGTCACATTGAATTTATATAAATGGGAGTGTGCTCGGTCGCACAAGGTGATGGGTAGCGATTATGATTTGGCTCGTTTGTTGGGTTTGCAGAGTGTTTATTTTTTGGGTGAGTATCAGGCTGCGGCGGCGAATTATCCGACTGCAAAGGCGGTAGAGATTTTGGGATTGATTCGTGAGTGGGACATGCGCAGCAAGGGTTTTTCTTCTTCGTCGGATCCTAGCAGTGATTTATTGAGCGAGTTAATTTTGCGTATTTGCGCTGTGTGACATTTTGTTTTCGATGTTTTGGCTTGGCGATAGGGTGTTGTTGGTGGCCGTGGGTTTGGGGCATGCTTGTGCTTATGCTAAGCTAGAACCAGTTCAGAAAAACGCAGTTTTTAAGAACTAGTTAAGAAAAACGAAGTTTTCAAGAGCAGCTCAGAAAGAAACGGAATCACTCGGAACCGATTCAGAAAAACGAAGTTTTTCAAAAAAAGTTTTGGGTGACTTTTTCAAAAGTCACGATTCGGCACGGCTCCTGCACGGCGATTTGTTCTTTGCGCCGCTGGCATCGAGCGGTTGCGCGGCTAGCGGTTTGCCTAAGCTGCACAGCTAGGGTCTTCCGCGGTTGCCCACATTTCAATGCCTAAAGGTCAATTCCCCAGCGAGGGTTTGGGGCACGCCTGCCCCAAGA
>JAVWYC010000007.1:0-22222 GCA_036661755.1 Mucinivorans sp.
GAATCGTGACTTTTGAAAAAGTCACCCAAAACTTTTTGTGAAAAACTGCGTTTTTCTTAACTGGTTCTTGGAAACTTCGTTTTTCTTAACCCTCAATTGTTTGTTGTCGCACAACAAAGCACCCCCCCTTATCTGCGGTTCTTGTAATATCGATAACGATGACCAATAGGCACATTAAGACCTAGACTCAACATTGGACTCGCACTGCGCATTGGAATCCATTGCGGAGTGATGTCGGTGAGAAAATAATCGAAACCTACGAAAAAGTTTATAAACTTAGGACAGAAATTAATCAACGCTCCCCACGACCAAGACACGTTAGACCAATCGGCCGAAAGTGCCATGTTGAACCAATTGCAAGGCCTGTAATTGGCCGAAAGAATCAATTCGGTGATGGTGAAAGATGGATCGAAACGGGTGGAAGAAAGTAAACCAAACGAAAAACGATCGGGAACAAGTTCATACTCAATGCCGGCATTGAGCGTCGGACGGAGCATAGTCGTGCGTACGCGAGTGCCTTGCTCGGGATAGAAATTGATGAGATCCATCACTTGATTCTTTAGGTCGGTCACCTGCTTGTCGAGCGGAATGCCCCCCTCATTACCGATTGCAATATCGCTAAAACCCTTGAAAGAGAATGGGTTGCTGTTGGTTGCCGCGCGCGCGGACTTGCTCCAACTGATAAAACCAAGGTCGATAACCGAAAAAGAAACGGTCAACCCCTCCACCGGCGTGCGATAAGTAGCCCCAAGGTCGATAGCCGCCCCAAGGCCAGCTACGCCAAAGTTGTTCAACGAGAAATTGTTGATCGAGCCATCTTCGGCCGTCTTAAAGTCTAGATTGCCCGGTGCTGCAACGTCTAAGGTTCCGTGACTATTGATTGTCCATTCGTTTTCGGACATGAGAATATCCATGTTGTTGATTTTGGCAGTCAGATCGGCTAGGCCTACCAATAATTTTAGCTTTCCCCCCACACTCCACGACTCGTTGATGTGGCGAGCGTAACCGTACGCTAGGTCTATGTAGTTGGTGGTGCGTAGTTGTAGGTTGCGAATGTTGTATTGTGTGACTGCTGGCGAAGTCATGCCGCTCTTCATGAAATCAAACAAGGCGTAAGGAATGTTGGCATTGGAATACGAATGCAACGAAAGGGCGATTGTGTGGTAGGCATTGCCGGCATGAAATCCGCCGGAAAGAATGTCGACACCCAAGTTGACGTCCAGATTATTGACGGGGGCCAAGGCTGCTAGAAATTCCTTGGTACCGACTGCACTATTCATAAAAGTGGTCAATTGTCCATCGGGAAGCGGGAAAAGCAATTTCCCGGCGCCCAGATTGGTGGCCACTTGCATGTTGAGATCCGAAACGATAGGAACGCCAACATAGGCCATGTCGTTGATGGCCGAAGGGTTGATCTTATGGCGATTGAGCATGCCAGGCAAAAAATATCCCGTTTTGATGGTCGTTTGAGCCGTTGATGCTAGACCGACAAGGATTAAGCTAAAGATAAGTGTATATTTTTTGAACATAATTATTGTTTTCTTCGTGGTGCGGAATTGATGTTTTGTGGCTTTTTTTTAGGGATTGGCCAATTACTTGGTGTCCTTGATATTGATGCCCCCCGGAACTTTGGCCGACAGTTTCACTTTGAGCGATTGATCGTCGCGCAGGGCGGCGCCTTGGATCGCGGCGTTGCTTTGGCCGGTGAAGTTAAACTTTATTTGGTCGAGTTTGCTGAGCTCTCCTTTGGTGGCTTCTTTGAGCGTGAGCGCTATTTTCGAGGTCACAAAGGCGCCATCTTTGGTTCCGGCAGCCACTGTGCCATCGACATCTATTGTCACCCCGATCGGTTTGCCTTGCGCATCGAGTGGCGTGGCGGCGAGCAACAATTCGAGCGGAATGTTGTTGTCTATATTTGCGTTGATGGTGAGCGTGGTGATATAGCCCAAAAAGTCACTCAAATCTTTGTGGAGGTTGGTTATTTTTTCACTATAGAGCAGCTCAAATTCAGAGCCCACACCGAGCGGAGCCACAATATCGTAGTCGAGTTTGAGCGCCGTGGGTTGCTCGTCGAGTTTGATTGTCGATTCATATTTATCGGTATTGGCGTACATGATTACCGCGATTCTCTTTGGCATCTGGCGGAAAAGCTTCGGCATATCTTTGTTTTCTACATACACAAAATTGCCGGGTTTGCCTTTGTCGGAATTTGACAGCCATATGTTGGATGTTACGGTGGGTTGAATCACCATGCCCGATAGTTGGTTGACGGCTCCTTGTGTGATGAGTTTGTTGTCTTTGTCGTAGGGGGTGATTGTGAAGCCAATTTCGGCTGCCATTCCGGTTGGATTTGTGGCTTGGAGCTTGATTATGACTTGGCTAAGGTCGAGTGTCGAATTTTCGAGGAAATCAAGATCAGCCCCCAGGTCGATATTCACATCAAAGGGGTCGATTTTAATATCGGGATCGATAATGCCGCTTATTGTCGCTACATTCATCTGCTCGATTTTGGCGTTAGGGACTAGCGAAATTTCATTGATTTCGGAACTTTTGAGCTCCGCGGCCGGTACTTTGAAGCCTCCCCCCATCACAATATCGCCCGAGGCCTTGATTATATTGCCCATAATAGGGTTGACTGTAAACTTAAAGCCCGTCACTTCAATCGTTTTGGTGAGCCCTTTGATAGGGTCGATTTGGTCGTTGAGCACTAACTCTCGGGTGCGATTGAGCGTTGGATCTTTGAAAACCAAAAAGTCGGGGAACTTAATACGATAGTCGTTGAGCGATATGCTTTTGATTGGCGTTGGCAGCCCCTTGATGTCTATTTTTATTGTCATCACACTCGCTTTGGAGAGCACGATCGAGGAGAGTGATTTGAGCTCGGGCGTGTTGAATGGTTCGTTGACCGAGATCGTGGCGCTGTTTTTTTCTATTGTGTTGGCAAACACATTGGTGGCAAAAAAGCCATCGTCGAGGGTCAGTTTTTTTGTTGCCTCGAACTTGATTTTCACCACACCACCTGTGCCCGACGAAGTGCCTGCAACAGAGAAGTCGCAACTGTATTTGATCGGCGCATTGTAGTCCAAATTGCCGGGCACTGTTTGGTCGATCGATGGATTGAAGGTGACTTTGCGGATTAGAAATTCGATATTGTCGCCCTGGAAAAGTTTGTTTGTGATGGTGATCGTTTTATTATCGTTAGATAATTTGGCGTCGTATTTATTGTTGGCGGGGAGTGCTAACTGGAAACCGTAGGGGAAGGTCAGTTCAAATTTATTGATAGTTGTTCTTTGGTCTGCTTGGAGTGTCCCCGCGTAATCGGGCATAAGTTTGAGGCTCAAAAGTTCGCCCGCCCCCGAGGAGTGAGCGCCAAATGATACCCAAAAAATTCGCTTCACCGGCTCCTCGAACGTGTAGCCGATGTTGACCGGCGAAGTGCCGTCGCTCTTGATGTTGCTTAGCGTGATGGGGAGCCCGGCCCCGCCACTAGGAATGGCAGGTGAAGAGGCGGTGCCCGCAAGTTTGACCACAGGCAGGTCGATCGAATTGATCGACATTTTGCTGAAATCGACGATCGCCGGATTTATTGGCGGCACTGTGGTGGCGATACTAATGGGGTTGATCTGTGGCACGGCAACGTTTTGTGTGCCGTTGTATCGGAACTCGTATTTGCCGTCGATGGCCGACAGCATATCGCTCGGTTTGATGAATCGGCCAAGCGTAATGTTCGATAGCGACCCGAGCGGCAGAGCTAGATATTCGCCACCGAAATTTATATCAGTATTGACGTCGTTTATTTTTTCCAGGTCGTAATTTTTGTCTACGCAGGCCGATAAAATAAGGGACAGTACGAGTGACGACAAAATGGTTGTTGCTGATTTCATGCGCTTGGTTGTTCTTTTGTGAGTTGTATTCCGATTATGCAAAGATAATAAAATTTTATTTACCTTTGTGCCATAGGGTATTGATATTTACACCATAATTTAGTTATATTTATACCATAAATTTATGAAAAAAAGATACCCTCTATCTCTCATATTATTGGTTTTTGTTTTCTCGGCCTCGTCGGGGCTTATGGCCTCTAACATAATTACGATAGACACCCTGACAACAAAGTCGGCCAAGGCGATGCCTCGCGCCGCACGTCATAAGATAGGTTTCAATGCGGGTGGGTTGAAGAGCAACTATCCGTTGCGATATTATTACGATATGACTTTTTTTCAAGCTCAGTGGAACTACACTTATGCTCGCTTGGGTCATTTTGAGTTTGAATCGATGGCCGTCTTGCAATATGGTGCAACGTATTATAATGCAACGCTCTATCCATTCGAGGGTTATAAGCGCGGCATGGAGCTTGGCTTTATGGCCGGGTTGAATTTTAGATTTAACTTTTGGAAAGAGCGACTTTTTGTCTCTTTTATGGGTATTATTGGGCCAATGTATACTCCCCATATGCCATCACGCCAAGGCACGCCACTTAATTTTTCGGATAATTTGGCCGTTTCGATTGGTGGGCGCGTGGCGGGGCATTATATGATTGATTTGCGTCTGGGCTATCGTCACCTGAGCAATGCGGGGATCAATCCCCCAAACTATGGCATCAATTCGCACTGGATATCAGGTGGAATATACTATTGCTTTTGAAGTTTTTTCTTGTGCGCTGCCTATGATGGCGCTCGAAGGGTAGTACTTTTGGAGCTCGGCCAAAATGGCGGGAGCCTTGTGGGGCGCTACACTGATGAGCAGTCCGCCAGAAGTTTGCGCATCGGCGGCCAAGGCTTTATCTTCAAAGGTGACCTCGGGCGTAAATTCGACCTCTTGACGTACGAAATCTAGGTTTTTGAACACGGTAGACGGCACACAACCGGCCGCAAGGAGCTCCCTCGTGCCATCGATTAAAGGTAGGGCGTGGTGGTGGATATGGAGCGTCACACCGCTCGCCAAAGCCATGCCGCGAGCGTGACCCAAGAGGCCAAAACCGGTAATATCGGTCGCTCCACAAACATCGAAGCGTTGCATGATTTCGGCCCCGTGGTTGTTCAATGTTTTCATGTTTTCGATCGCCGTGCGATATGATTCTTTACCACCCATTTTCATTCTGTGAGCCGCCACAGCCACGCCAATGCCAAGGGGTTTGGTGAGTATCAAACTGTCGCCCACCTTGGCTCCGTGGTTGCCCACAACGCGATCCGGCGCCACTAGGCCAACAACGGCTAGCCCATATTTGACTGTTTGGTCGTCGATGGTGTGTCCGCCCATTGTCAAGGCGCCGGCCTCATTGATTTTGGATTGCCCACCGCGTAAAATTTCGGCCAACACCTCCATCGGCAATTGGGCCGAAGGGAACATGTTGAGGTTGAGCACCAAAAGCGCACGTCCTCCCATCGCGTAAACGTCGCTCAAAGAGTTAGCTGCCGCGATCTGCCCAAATTCATAAGGATCCGAACAAATGGGTGGGAAAAAATCGGTCGTCACAATGAGTGCCTGCTCTTTGTTGAGTTGATAAACACCGGCGTCGTCGTGCGTTTTGCCGTTGATGATAACGTTCCGATCGCTCGGGATTTCTAACGAAGAGAGCAACTGATCGAGCACTCCGGCTGGAATTTTGGCCGAACAGCCGCCTTGCACGCCCAAGGAAAGTAGGTCATATTTCATATACGGTAGCTTGAGGCAAAGCCTCTTTAAGTTTTTTTATATCGATTTCTGCGATTTCTAGACACAGGCCGCATTCGCTCGAAATAGTTTCGGGAACCGCACGCACATAGACCGTCAAGCCTTGTTGACGGCACGTCTCTTCGGCCAATGCCACTGCACGGGCGTTTTTTAGAATAGCTATATACATATTCTCTCTAAGGCTTGGGCTAAGTAGGCCAGATCCTCGGCGCTGTGGTATGGCGAGGTGGCCACACGCACTGTGCCAACAGGGAAACTGCCCAAATGGCGATGGGCTGCCGGTGCGCAATGTAGCCCTGCGCGAACTTCGATCTGGTAGTGATCATACAACTGCCGGGCCAAGGCCGATGGAGCGATATGGCTCGAAGCAATAGAAAACAGAGAGCCATGGCCATAGAGCTTCACCCCATCGATTGCGGCAATACGATCGATGGTCGTTTGTAGGTCGAGCGCCGTGTGGCGAGCTACGGGGCGATTCTCTATCGCCGCCAATAAACCCACAAGGCCCACCACGTTGGGCGTCCCTCCCTCCATTCTGTCCGGCAGATCGGGGGGCATCAAGTAACTGGCCGAATTGCTACCCGTGCCGCCATAAATCAACGGCCGTACATTCTGTGGCTCGCGCAGCCAAACCCCGCCCGTACCCATCGGGCCAAAGAGTGCTTTGTGGCCCGTGAAGATCAGATAGTCAATCATTTGCTCCTCGATATTAATTTCTTCTGTGCCGATCGATTGCGAGGCGTCGACCATCATCTCTATCTTTCTCTCCTTGGCCCATCGACCAATGGCACCAAGGGGTTGGCATACGCCATTGACGTTACTCATGTGGTTGATAATGAGTAGTCGAACCCCTCGACTGTCGATCTTTTCGAGCGCTTGGGTGTCGATCATTCCATCGCTTGCGGCTGGTAGTGCCTGAAAGCTCACCCCGCGCGTTTGTCGCAAATATTCAAGCGGACGCATCACCGCGTTGTGCTCCATCGGGCTGATCAACACGTGCTTAGCGTCTGCCCAGTCGAGGCCTTGCAGCACTAAGTTCGAGGCGTGGGTGGCGTTGTGGGTGAAGATTAGGTTCTCGCTCTGTTCGCTCTTGGCCCCAATCAAGCGAGAGAGCGCATTACGACACCTCTCCACCCGAGCCACGCTATCCAGCACACGCGGAGTGGCCGCCCGCCCATAAGTGCCGCCACACGAGGCCAGCCACTCGCTCATGGCCTGAGCCACAGCGGCAGGTTTGGGGAAAGAAGTGCTCGCGTTGTCGAAATATCGATTCATCTACTTCTCTTCGTTTTTTTATGGATAGACCACGTGACTTGCGGCCGACAATAATTCGTTGATACGGAACATGTTGCTAATTGTGCCCAACGCAATTTGATCTTTAATGTCAAAATAATCAACACACGTGCCGCATAGTATAACCTCGGAGCCGGTGCTCGCTAATTTTTCGAGTGCGGCCGCCGTGTCGCTATTTTTCGTCGCCAATTTCACACCACTATTATATAGGATTACAAATTTGGGACGCGAATCTAGCTCGACAAGCGAATTTAGGCAAGCGCGCATCAACAAAGCACCCAGTTTATGGTCACCCTCGCCCATGGTCATGCTTTTCAGCACAACCACATACTCGCCTGTGCTCGATTGCCCTTGGGGCGACAGGGAACAAAGGTCACGAGGCGCCGCCTTCGCCCGATCATTCGCCTTGGTCTTTGTTATGCCAAAAGTGATCGAGTAGTGATCGCCGTTTTCGGTGGTTTGGGTGTCGAAGGCTAATTCACGCAAAAATGCCTCTACATTACACTTCGATGTTTGGTTGTCTAGCATCACCTCAATCGTGTCGCCAACGGCAGACGAATTGATCTCTCGTCGTGTCATCACTAACGGTTCGGGGCAGGCTCGCCCACGAGCATCAATAATTTTTTTCATATTTTTCTATAATTTTTCGAGCCGTCGCTTCGATCTCGTTTTCTTTTAGCTCTATGGTGAATGCTTGGTCAATGCGGGCTCCTTTGCGGTAACATTTATCATAGTAATCAAGCCCAAGGCTCGCCGCCCGATCCACAGCACCCTCCTCTAAGGCTTGGAGCGCCTGGCTCGTTTGTTCGGGCCCCATTCGCTTGGCGATCTTTGTGAAACAAGCCTTTAACTCCTCCATTGGCAGTTGACCATAGCCCTGCATAATGCGCCTAAGGCGCTCCGAACGCTCGGCACTCACCACCACTTGCTCCGATCGCTGCATGAGAGAGTAGAGCGCGGCAGGCAAAAAAACATGCCCAATGAGCATGCTCTCGCCTTCACAAAACACAACGCGCGAAGAGGTGAAACTATCGAAACGATCGTGCAACAAGTTTATAAAATGCTCGGTCGTGGGCTGCACGCCTTGACCTATACCCCCAAAAACCGAACCGCGATGAACGGCCAACCCCTCTAAATCCAACACCTGAGCCCCAAGGCCGGCCATCGCATCGAGCAACTCGGTCTTGCCCGAACCCGTGGCGCCGCTCAGAACCACCAAACGCCAAGGATCGCTCACCAAACTTTGCTCAAAAAGTGCGCGGTATGCCTTGTAACCACCCTTGATAATGTTGACCGCGATGCCCGATGTGCGCAAAAGCCATGCCACGCTAGCACTACGCATACCGCCACGCGCACAATATACTCTGAGCGGCTCGCTCGGCTCGCGAGCAGCTTCATGGCGTGCTTGGCGCACGATGTCGGCCATTTTTGGCCCTACAAATTCAAGGCCGCGCTCTATGGCGCGCTCGCGCGATACTTGTTTATAAAGAGTGCCAACTTCGGCGCGCTCTGAATCGGAGAAAAGAGGCATGTTGATTGCTCCCACAATGTGGCCTGTGGCATATTCCGATGGTGAACGAACGTCTATTGTTGTCATTGTCTGAGGTGATGTGTGGGCTTGGCTTATTCAAATTTTAATCCGCTAGCGATTTCGATTCTCGAAACAGTGTGCGTGGCTGCCCACACAGTGAGCGCTACAACTCCAAAGACAATAGCCACAACGCTCGTAATCTCGATTGTGGCAAAGTGCATGGGCAACCACTCGACAAAGTAATTATCGGGATTGAGCTTCACAATGTGCAACCAATTCTCGAGCGCAACTATCACCACACCAATAGCTACACCATAAAGTGCCCCTTGTGTGACAATCCACATTGTGCGACGCAAAAATATACGCTGCAAACTGCGCTTGCGTACGCCCAAAGCACTGAGAAGCGCTATTTTCTGAGTGCTTTCTAGTATGATAATCAGCGCGCTACTGGTCACGTTGATCAGCGCCACGGCAAGCATAATGATTAGCACCAGCAATACGTTTGCTTGCAACATGGCCAACCAATCGAAAAATTCTCTTGCGCGATCTTGGGTGGTCACTACACTCAACGAATATTCTGCGGCCAGTTCGTCAAACTCCTCTGTGGCTACCCCCCCTCCACGTATTTCGTATGCTGTGATGCTTGTCGAGTCGAGGCCCGCAAAGTGACGCAAATAGTCTATCGAGCAAAAAACCATTGGCCCTTCTAACTCACCCATTGCGCTGGAATATATGGCGCCAATTGTGAGCGTGGTCTTGCGCGGCATTTGCTCGTCGAGCGCTATGATGTCTATCGTTTGCCCCACTTGACGCCCTAGGTTTTGGGCTAAGGTTTTCGATATTATGATCGTTTTTTCTTCTTCCAGAGCGTTGGGCGAACCTTGTGTGATGAGTTCGTGGATGCCTGTGGTGGTCAGTGGATCGACTCCGTGCATGAGTACGCCGTTGACCGCCCCCGTGGGGCTATGAGCCACCATCGGTAGGTCTAGTATCGCGTCCACACCGTCGATGCCTTTGGTTTGTTGAGCTGCCATGCTAAATTCTTCGTCATATTCAATCGTGCTATTCGATCCGATCCAACTTTCACGCGGCACCAAGTGGGCATCGGCTAGCAAGATTTGAATCCGGTGTTCGATTGTTTGGCTGAATCCACCTTGGGTGGCGATGGCGATAACCATGATGGCAAAAGAGAGCGTTGTCCCGATAAGGGCAACGTGTCTTGCGGCTCGACTTTTGGCTGTTTGGCGGTCGAGGTTTCGCGATATGAGTCTTTCGATTGACATATTTGTGCAAAGATAATCAAATTGGGTGGAAATGCAGATAATATATCTTGATATACATAAAAAAAACGATATAAGTTCTTGTTTATAGATTTTTTTATTATCTTTGCACTCGAAAATGGTGGACGTAGCTCATTTGGTTAGAGCGCCTGATTGTGGTTCAGGAGGTAGTCGGTTCGATCCCGATCTTCCACCCTTAATTTAAGTGAAATATAATCGCTAAGTAATTTTAAGTCAAAAAGTTTGTGAATTTGATTTTTTTTCAAATTCATTTGTTTTTTGACTTTTTTTATTTACCTTTGTTATTGTAATGTAGTAGATACACTAAAAACATAACTTCAAAAATAAATTAAAATGAACAAATCTGAACTAATTGACGCTATTGCAGCTGAGTCAAAATTGACTAAAGTGGATTCAAAAAAAGCGCTAGAAGCGTTTGTGAAAGTTACTGGCGAGAGCCTTAAAAAAGACGATAAGATCGCTCTTGTAGGTTTTGGCTCTTTCTCTGTTGTAGCAAAGCCAGCTCGTACTGGTCGTAACCCACGCACAGGTGCTGCAATCAAAATTTCAGCCAAAAAAGTAGTTAAATTCAAAGCAGGTGCTGAATTGAATAAAGTGGTTATGTAGTCTCGCGCTATTTTTTTATAAAAAAGTGATTTGGTTTTTCCGAGTCACTTTTTTTTGTGTTTTAGTTTCGGCGGTGTGTCGATGTGGCGGTGTGGCGTGTGTGATTTGCGGAGCAGATTGGAGTTATAGGATGGGGGAGGGGGGGCACCATATCTTAGTTGAACAACTTCCTCAAAATCAGATCACAAAGTTGTTTCTGAAGCCAAACCGTAAAAAAAGAGACAAAGGCCTTAAATTAGTCGCGGTCGCGGTAACGTTACGTTGAGGGCAAAAACCAGAAAAGCCCACCGGAAGAGGGTGGGCTTTCTTAGATAAACCTTAAAAAATGCTACAAAAAGCGATCAATTAAAGAACATTAATCACAGCTTTTACTGCGTATAGCTTTTTTACTTTACTTTTATCAAGTGTCATTTCGTCAAAATCAGCTGTGTTGCGAGGCACAAGCAACAATTTGTTATGATCCGTAGGCACTGTGCGCAATACTTTGATGGTCGCAAAATCCTTAGTGACAACCATATATGGTGACCCGGGGAGGAATGTGTCGATGTCCGCTTTTTTGAGTATCACAATCGCACCATTTGGAATTTCGGGAACCATTGAATTGCCAATACATTGAGCGGCAAAATCAGCCTTACTAACCGAAGGAATGCTAAGAAAAAAACGTGGAGGATTAGCCTGGACGTCAATCGAAGGTACTTGGGTGGCGTCGATATTATAAAATGGGACAGCAGTCTCGGGATCAATGCCGGCGGCCGCTGCGCCGGTAAGCATCTGACCCTCACCGGTAATGAGCCAAGAACGAGAAATTTGAGGGTATTTTTTGGTAATCAAACTTGAAAGTTCCTTGCTGATGCCGAACGCACCGCGTTTGATCTGATATAGATTTTCAGAACGTTTCAGACCAATACTCATTGCAAATTTATTTGTCGATGTTCCAGTCCATTTAACTACCTGTTCTAAACGTTGCCAAGAGGTCATAGTTTCTGTTGATTTTGTCATTTTTATCTAAGGTTTTAATGTTACTATTTCGTAATAACCTTAACGCAAAGATAATAACTTTTATTTCATTACATACTTATTTTATTCAAATTCATGTAAAAAGTTCACTTTTAAGTGCTAATAATACCAGATCACACTCCTTTTTTGTTATATTAAGAGTCGGCAAAAGCCTAATTACGCAAGCATTGGCAGCTGAACCTACAAAAATGCTATGTTTTTTTAATAATGCCGATCGAATAGGGGTGCAATCTTCGTTAAATTCGATGCCAATCATCAAACCACGACCACGAATTTCTTTGATTTTGTTTGATGCAAGCTTTTTTAGCTCAAATAACAGATAATCACCCATTTGCTTCGCATTTTCAATCAGCTTGTAATCCAACATTTCGCGCGCCACAGCCTTGGCCGCAGCACAGGCCAGGTGGTTGCCGCCGAAAGTTGTACCCAACATTCCAAAAGCTGGTTTGATCGATGGGCTGATTAGCAATGCTCCGAGCGGAAAACCGTTTGCAATCCCCTTGGCCATGGTGTAAATATCGGCGTCGACACCCGCCCAATCGTGCGAAAAATAGCTCCCCGAACGGCCGCAACCACATTGTACACTGTCGGCTACATAGAGTGCCCCGTGGCGAGAGGTGAGTTCGCGAATGGCACGCAAAAATTCAGGAGAAGCTTCCTGCACGCCACCTACACCTTGGATCCCTTCGGTGATAACTGCGGCAATTTGATCGCCATTTTGATCGAAGAGCTCGCGCAAAGCTTCAACGTCATTGAATTTAGAGAAAATGACATTCGGTGTTTCGTTAATTGGAGCCACTATTTTTGGATTGTCAGTTGCCGCCACGGCAAGCGATGTGCGGCCATGGAACGACCCGCTAAATGCAATTACTTTGCGTCGGCCGGTATGGAAAGATGCTAGTTTCAGCGCGTTTTCGTTCGCCTCGGCGCCACTGTTGCACATAAAAAGCTGATAATCTTTCTTGCCGGACAATTGCCCAAGCAATTCGGCCAGCTCTTCTTGCGCGCTGATTACAACAGAATTGGAGTAAAAACCAATCTTAGAGAGTTGGTCATTAATCGCTTTGACATAGCGAGGATTGGTGTGGCCGATCGAAATCACGGCATGCCCGCCATAAAAATCTAAATATTCTTTACCGTTTTTATCCCATAGGGTTGACCCTTGGGCGCGAACGATCTCAACGTCCAAAAGATGATAGACATTAAAAAGTTTCATTGTCAATTATATTAAGTGTATAGGAACAAAGGTACAAAAAAGCTAGTAATTAAAAATGAAAAAGGTGTCGAAACCGTAGTTTCGACACCTTTTTGTCAGAAAATTTCGATAAATCGAAATTATTTTTTTACTACTTTTACTTCTGCAGTTTCGATAACAGTCATTGTGTCTGAGTCAGCAGCCATTTGAAGAGCTACCAATTCGTCAGATTTAGATTGCATTTTAGCAACCCATTGAGCGTTAAGGTCTTCCAAAACTTTTGCTTCTTCTGATCCAGCTTCAACTTCTTTCATTGCGTCAGCGTTTTCTGTCATGAAAGCAGATTGTTGAGCAGCAAATTCTTGTTGGAAAGCTTGGAAATCAGCCATAGTTTGGATTGAATCGATTTTTGCAATTGATTCGGTAAGAAGTGTTTTTTGAGCTTCAACAGCTTTGTTTGGGCCGCAAGCTACAACAGTCAATGCAACAAGTGCAAGGAGTGAAAGGAAAATTTTTTTCATTTTTTTGAAAATTTTGTTTTTTGTTTACGGCGACAAAGGTATGAAACTATTTTTGAGATAAAAAACTTTTTTGCGTTTTTTTACAAACTATTTTGAAAATTTTTTAATATTTGTTTTTCTATCTCTGCGGATGGCTTGATTATGCCAGTTAAATTGCGGTTTTCGAGCAGAAATTTCGCCCCATAATTATGTAAAGTCATCGTGGGCGCTATGTATCGCAGGTGTGTTGGCTCGCTGAGTATGAAATTCAAAGTTCGGCCATCTTCCAGAAGTCGCTCGCGCACAAATTGATCGCCAAATTCGTCCTGGGCTCCCATATTAATAAGTAGAGCTTGGCTGGCCATGACGCGTTTGGCGTCGAGAGTTGCCCCCAAAGCCCCAACCACACCGGTGGCCATGACAACGGCCCAAGCCTCTTGGATGGCTTGCAAGGCTGCCTCTGTGTCGCGAAAATCGATCACCGGGCAATCGGTTGGGGCGGACGTTCGGTCGCTCACCACGGTCACCACGCTCACCGCACAAGATCGCGCAAGGGCTTGGCCACGAATGCCGCGCCCGACTTTCCCTGAACCGAAAATTACAATTTTCTTGCCTTTGAAATCATGATAACCCAATTGCTCCAAAGCCCTAAACATGCTATCCCCCGTACCATATTCGGTTTCAATCTCCTTGATCGTCGACGAATCAGCAAAATAAACAGGTTTCCGGTGGCCTTTGTAATATTCTATCCCCGAACGAGTTAGCTCTACATAACCAACGCGAGCCTCTAAATGCGAATAAGCACCGGCGCAATCGAGAATCAGATCATAGTCACTTTCTGAACTTTTTGTCTGGTGGTTCGAGATTGTGTGTAATGCTAATTTTTCTTGCACAAAACTCAATGTTTGCGCATTATGAGAAATAAAAGGAGCCAGACCGATTGTCAGATCGGCACCGGCGGCCAATAGATTACGATATTTGAGCAGTGTATTGTCAAAGAGTGGGGTAGCGTCCAATATTCGCATACCGCTCAAAGGTTTGGTGGTGGCCCATTCTTGATATTGAGCTTCCAGGGAAGCATAGTCTCTCGCCGCATATTGCGGAGCGATGTAGGCTAAGATTTCGGCACAACGATCCATTAGAATCCTTGTGCTTTGAGCCTCAAACCAGACATCTGATCGATCGAGAACATAAGATTCATATTTTCGATCGCTTGCCCGCTAGCGCCTTTCAGCAGGTTGTCTATCGCACTGACAATCACTAGCTTATCGCCGTGTTTTTCTAGATAGATCAAACATTTATTGGTGTTGACTACTTGTTTGAGCGCAATATTTGTTGGGCTAACGTGTGTGAAGGGCGAGCTTTGGTAGAAGTCATTATATATAGTGTAGGCTTCTTGAATTGTACCTTCAAACTGGGTGTAGGTTGTGGCCAAAATGCCACGCGTGAAATCACCGCGATAGGGCACGAAATTCACTGGACGATCTTCTTGATGGCGAGTGAGCGTTTGGTGGACTTCTCTAAGGTGTTGATGCTCAAAGAGTTTATAAACAGATATATTGTTTTCGCGCCACGAAAAATGCGACGTTGCACTCAACGATTGGCCGGCTCCCGTCGATCCGGTGACAGCCGAAATATTGACCTCGCCCGTCACTAAACCTTTCTCAGACAAGGGCAAGATAGCCAATTGCATAGCTGTTGCAAAGCAACCGGGATTGGCGATTCGAGTAGCTGTTTTGATTCGTTCGCGGTTCATTTCGGGCAATCCATAAACAAAACCATTCGTATCCGGTTCTATTCTGTAGTCTTGGCTGAGGTCGATAATTTTCACACTATTTGGTATGGCGTGTTCTTCCATGAATTTACGTGCATTGCCATGACCCACACACAGAAAAGCCACATCGATGGCATTCCAGTCGAAATTATCGGCAAAGCACATATCGGTAGAGCCAAAGAGGTCTGTGTGAACCGAATATAGAGGTTTATCGGCACTCGAAGAGCTGTTGACCCACGTCAAACTAGCTTGGGGGTGGTTGAGCAAAATGCGGATAGCCTCGCCACCTGTATACCCGGCCCCACCTACGATTCCAACTTTAATCATCGCCATTTATTTTGCGATAGATGGCGGTTTGATTGCCGAAAATTTTGCCGAAACCACGAACATCATCGCTTGTCCAATCAGACATCATTTCGCCATAAGCTCCAAATTTTGAGCTCATTAAGTCGTGTTGACTCTCGATGCCAACCACCACAAAACGATAGGGGAACAATTGTACGAAAACAGAACCCGATACATTTCGTTGCGATTTATCGAGCATTGCCTCCATATCGCGCATCACCGGATCGTAATATTGTCCCTCGTGCAAGTGATTGCCATAGAAAGCTGAAATTTGATCTTTCCAAAACAACTGCCACTTGGTGAGCGTGTGTTTTTCTAGCGTGTGGTGAGCCTTGATGATAATCATTGGAGCAGCAGCCTCGAAACCTACACGCCCCTTGATGCCAATAATTGTATCCCCAACGTGCATGTCGCGCCCAATGGCGTAAGGCGCTGCAATGTGTTGCAGGGCTTGGATCGCTTCTATTGGGTCGGTGAATTGTTTGCTATTGATGCCCACCAATTCGCCCTTCTCGAAAACGAGCTTAATCTCTTGACTTTCAGTGTCTTTAAGTTGCGACGGATAGGCTTCTTCGGGCAACGTGTGGCGCGAAGATAGAGTCTCTTTTCCGCCAATTGATGTACCCCAAAGGCCTTGATTGATAGAGTATTCTGCTTTTTTGAAGTCGAAATCCACCCCATGTGAACGCAAATAATCAATCTCTTCTTGGCGAGAAAGACGTTTTTCGCGAATTAGGGCTATGACTTCGATTTGAGGGGCTAAGATATTGAAAATCATATCAAAGCGCACTTGATCGTTGCCGGCTCCTGTGGAGCCGTGACACAAGAAATCGGCGTTAATTTCAAGGGCGTATTGGGCGATTGCGGTTGCTTGTGAAATACGCTCCGAGCTAACAGAAATAGGGTACGTAGCGTTTTTGAGTACATTGCCAAAGATCATATATTTGATCGATTCCGCATAGTATTTGTGCGACACGTCGAGCCGAACATAGCTTGCCACTCCAAGAGCCAGGGCGCGTTGCTTGATTTTTTCAAGCTCTTTGTCCGAAAAACCACCCGTGTCGGCCAATGCCGCATGAACTTCCAAGCCTTGTTCTTTGGCTAGGTAAATTGCGCAATATGAGGTGTCGAGTCCTCCCGAAAATGCTAGTACGACTTTCTTTTTGTCACTCATTATTTATTGTATTTCTTGGTTGCAAATTTTTGAAAAATAGCTGTCCATTTTGATGGAGCTTTTTTATTAAGGTCGCGTGTTGGGTCAAAAACCATGGCCGTACACAAACAATTTTTGTGATTTTTTGATTGCAAGATCGGGAAGTTTACGCAACTTTCGCAACCTTTCCAAAAGGCTTCGTCGTTGGTCAATTCCGAAAAAGTTACCGGGCGGTAACCCAAGCCCGAGTTGATTTTCATCACCGCTAGGCCGGTTGTCAGACCAAAAAGTTTGGCACCGGGAAATTTTTCGAGCGATAGGTGAAAAGTCCTCTCTTTGATGGCGCGCGCGAGGCCCAAACCACGAAATTCAGGCGAAATAATCAACCCCGAATTGGCAACGAAATCATCGTGTCCCCAACTTTCAATGTAGCTAAATCCGGCCCATCGACCATCGTTATGGAAGGCGACAACGGCTTTCCCTTCACTCATTTTTTTCTTCACATATTCCGGCGAACGTTTGGCGATCCCGGTGCCGCGAGCCTTGGCGCTTTCGGCCATTTCGGTGCATATGGCCTCGGCAAATTGTGTGTGTTCTTCTGTGGCAACAATCACCTTAAAATCTTTGATAGTCATAATCTTTATCTAATCTATACCTAAAAACTATTTTAATAATCATACAAAATTACAAATTTTTTTGTAAATTATTACAAAAAAATATCAAAATGGCAATTTGTTCGGATCTTCGATTTTTGGAATCTTGGGTGAGAGTTCATTTGCCGTGTTTTCAACTATTTGATTTACATGTGGCTGCGAGGTTAGTCGTACTGTGTGCGCTATTATTTCATAGATTGTGGCGGATGTTTTTGTGCGTGGATCGATCGCTTGGCGTGAGCGGATTGATCCTTCCACATATATTTCGGCTCCAACTCGTATATTTTCTTCGACATAAGTAGCTGCGGCGCGCCAAGCGACAATATTATGCCATTCGGTGTGCGTGGCTTCTTGACCGGTGGCGGTGTAATATTTTTCGTTGGTGGCCATCGTGAAGCGCGCCATTTTGCTACCTGTTTCGAGCACTCGAACTTCCGGGTCACGGCCAACATTTCCCACTAAGATTACTTTATTTAACATTTTAATACTGAAATAGGCTGCAATTTATGATTTTTTTGTAACTTTACACACTATTATATCTATAAAAACAGAAAATTATGGGATTTTGGAAAACTTTTTTAGCGTGTTTGCTTGCCATTGTGACAGGCTCCGTGGTTAGCTTTTTCTTTACTATTTTTGTGATTGCAGGCATGATTTCTTCGCTGTCGTTCTTCGCAGAGAATGATTATACCGTTGAAAGTCAGTCTATTCTGATGATAGACACGTCGGAACCAATCGTAGAAACAGCTTCTGGTAGTTTGGCCGATAATTTCGATTTTCAAAATTTCAAGATCAAAAGTAGCACTACTATATACAGTGCTGTGGCGATGATTGATGCCGCGGCCGAGGATCCTCGAATTGCGGGGATATACATCAGAATTAGTCCGGTGATGGCCACTTCGCTCAGTTCGCTCTATGAATTGCGCGCAGCGTTGGAACGTTTTCGTAAAAATTCGGTAGATAAATTTATAGTAGCGTATGGTGATACTTATTCGCAAGGGGCGCTCTATCTGGCTTCGGTGGCCGATAAAATATACCTAAACCCGGCAGGGGCAGTTGATTGGCGGGGTATGGGCTCGACTTCAATGTTTTTCAAAGGTACACTCGACAAATTGGGTGTGGAGCCTGAAATCATTCGCCATGGCACCTTCAAAGGGGCTGTCGAACCGTTTATGCTCGACAAAATGAGCGATGCCAATCGTTTGCAAATGCAAACAATGATCACTTCGATGTGGGATCATATTGTTTCTCAAATTGCTCTTTCGCGCTCGGTGTCGGCCGATTCGCTCAAAGCGATGGCCTCTGATTTGCGAATTGTCACAGCGACTAACGCTGTGGAAGCGGGCTTGGTGGATAGCACAATATATCGCGATCAATTACAAACAAATCTCGAACGATTAACGTCAAGAAAAACACTTAAATTGCTGACTCTCAATGAGTATCGTCGATCGGGAGTGAATTTGGCAGGCGATGTGGCAAGCGAAAATAAAATTGCTGTTGTTTATGCTTCCGGCGATATTGTGGACTCGGGTGATCCGGCTTCACAAATTGTGGGTAACGATCTGGCCGCTTCTATTGCCAAGGTGCGTAAAGATAAAACAGTGAAAGCCATGGTGTTACGCGTCAATTCACCAGGAGGAAGCGCGTTGGCTTCCGAGGTAGTGCGTCGCGAAATGGAGCTGACGAAAAAAGAGAAACCGGTGATCGTTTCGATGGGTGAATATGCGGCATCGGGCGGATATTGGATTAGCGCCACTTCGGACGCAATCGTGACTACACCGGTAACAATTACTGGTAGTATCGGGGTGTTTGGCTTGATGTTTAATGTCGAAAAAGGTGCTCGCGAAAAGCTAGGCGTAACATTCGACGGAGTGACTACAAATCCATCGGCCGATATGGGTGCGATCTATCGCCCGCTCACACGTGCCGAGCGGCTGGTGATCCAAAACGGGGTGGATACGGTGTATATGAATTTTGTTAATAATGTGGCCGCAGGTCGCAAAATGAAAGCGGCCGATGTTGATTCGTTAGCCGGCGGCCGCGTGTGGAGCGGGCTGCAAGCGGTGGATAATGGCTTGGCCAATAAAATTGGAGGCTTGAATGATGCTATCGCACTGGCTGCCGAAAAAGCCGGCCTCGATAAATATAGAATTACAACTGTCAGTGGAAGTCTAGATGGAAATTTTGTGCAAATGTTTCAGAATTTTTCGCACGCATCGTTGCGCTGGATTTTTGGCAACAATTCCTCGGTTAGCACTGTGGCGATAGAACTCCAAAAATTGATGAAAGAACAAGGCGTAAAGGCCGCAATGGAACAAAAAGTAATTCTGGATTTCTAAGACCCGAAGCCCAGCGAAAAAAACGATTTTCAGAAGTCACCTAGAAGAATTTAGAATAAAAAACAAAAAAAAGAAATGGGTGTGATGCGTAATATATTAACGGCTCCTCTGTCGTGGCTCTACGCGGCTGGGGTAGCCTTGCGTCATGCTATGTTCAATATTGGCTTGTATAAGGTCGAAGAGTTTGATATTCCGATCGTTGTGGTGGGTAATATTACAGTTGGCGGTACAGGCAAAACTCCGTTTACCGAATATTTGGTGGAACAACTCAGCACAGATTATCATGTGGCTGTGCTCTCGCGCGGATATATGCGCAAAACCAAAGGCTTTGTCTTGGCCAGCGAGACCTCGTCCTTCAAAAATGTGGGTGACGAACCAAAACAAATCAAACTCAAATTTCCATCCATTCCTGTGGCTGTGTGCGAAAAACGCGTCGTTGGGATCAAAAAATTGAGAGAATTGCACCCGGAAGTTAACTTGATTATTCTGGACGATGCTTTCCAACATCGACACGTCGAGGGGTGGGTCAATATCGTTTTGATGGACTATAATTGTCCGGTGTGGGAAGATAATATGTTGCCACTGGGGCGTTTACGCGATAATCTTGATAGTTTGGCGCGAGCAAATATTTTCGTGATCACCAAATGCCCGGATCGCCTAAGTCCGTTGGATTGTCGAATGGTGTACAAAAATCTTGACCCATTCCCCTATCAATCATTGTTTTTCACTCACTTTGATTCGGCTCCTGCGCGCGCCTTATTCCCCGATCTGGCTCTTACGCCAACCCTCAAACGAGGCCAAACGGTGGTGGCAATGACTGGTATTGCTAATCCTACCGGATTTTTGGCTCACGTAGACAAGAATTTTTCGTTGATTCATAAGCTGATTTTTGCCGATCACTATATTTTCAAAATGCGTGACATCTATAACTTGGAAAATCTTTTGCAATCGTGTCCAAGCGAAACAGCAGTCGTGGTGACCGAAAAAGATGCTGTCAAATTGATGAGTAGTCGCAAAATTAGTGACGCCGTGAAACAAAAACTATACTATATAAGTGTGAATGTTGTTTTTAACGACCGCAATGTCGATTTTAACCGTATAATAGACCAATATGTACGAGAAAATCAAAAGTATAACATCACTCATCCAGAGTAAACTTGGCTTCTCAGACAGCCAACCACCCCAAGTAGCCTTGGTGCTTGGCTCTGGCTTGGGTGCATTGGCTGATTGTATGGTGAATTGTAAGTATTTGCAATACAGCGATATAGAAGGTTTTCCGTGTTCTACTGTCGCCGGTCATGTGGGGCGATTTGTGGCAGGTGAATTGGGGGGACGTCGTGTGATAGCAATGCAGGGGCGAGTGCACTATTACGAAGGTTACACGATGAATGAGGTGACCCTTGGCGTGAGAGTGATGTGCATGATGGGGGTGCGAACGCTTATTGTTACGAACGCGGCCGGGGGAGTGAATCCCGATTTCCGGGTGGGTGATGTGATGTTGATCGAAGATCAAATTAACATGTTGCCTAATCCTTTGATTGGTGCCAATATTGATCAAATAGGGGTGCGATTTCCCGATATGAGTGAAGCTTACTCATTGCAGCTGAGGGAATTAGCTGTTTCGCAGGCAAAAGCCCTGTCGATCCCTTTGCGGCGGGGGGTGTATCTGGCTTCGAGTGGCCCGAGCTACGAAACCAAAGCTGAATATCGCTATTTTAGCGCTATTGGTGCCGATGCTTGCGGCATGAGTACCACTGGCGAGGTGATTGTGGCGCGCCATGCGGGGGTGGAAGTTCTTGGCTTTTCGATCATCACTAATGTAGGTATCACGTTGAATGATGGTCAGTTAGCGTGTGCTAATTCACATACAGATGTAGTTAACGCGGCTCAAATGGCTGGCGGCAGGCTATCACAAATCATCGAAAAATGTATTCAAAAATTGTAGACATTAATGCTCGTGGGCTGTTAGGCTCATTTGATTTGACGTGGCATCTCACGCCGGGGGTTAATATTTTGGCTGGCGGTAATGGGTCGGGCAAAAGTACGCTTTTGCGAGCGGTGGTCAATAAATTGCGCACCGGCAAGATGGACGACTTGTGTGCAATGTTAATGACAAGTCTCGATATTACAACAACACAAAGCGCAGAAGATCAATTGATTGTGATTGCTAATTTTGACGACTTGGTTGGTTCTGATTTTTCGTTCGAGGGTGTTGATCCATCGCGCAAGGCACTTTTTTTCGACATCATCGATCGTTTGTATTTGCGTAGTGGCAAGCGTGTTGTGCGTGAGGGGGCGGGTGTACGTTTTATGTTGGGTGCTATTGAGATTCCTTTTGTTGCATTGTCGTCTGGTGAGCGTCAAGTTTTCAGGCTTTTGTACAGTATTTTGGTGTCTCCCGAGGCGAGTATTTTGGTTCTTGACGAGCCGGAAATATCGTTACAGATTGATTGGCAGAAGGTATTGCTTGAGGATATATTGTGTTTGAATGTTGATTTACAGATTCTTGTAGCGACTCATTCGCCGGCTATTATTATGAATGGTTGGGTAGATTGTGTGAGTGAGATTTCCAGTTTGTCGATCACCACGCCGGTGTAGGGTGGAGGTAAAAAACTTCGTTTTTTTCCAAAAAAGTTTCGGGTGACTAATGATTTTTGGAGCCGGTTAAGAAAAGCGAATTTCCCGCGAACCGATTCAGAAAAACGAAGTTTCCAAGAGCCGGTTCAGAAAAACGAAGTTTTCAAGAACCAGTTAAGAAAAACGCAGTTTCCAAGAGAGCAGTTAAGAAAAACGAAGTTTTTTCCAAAAAGTTTTGGGTGACTTTTTCAAAAGTCACGATTAG
>JAVWYC010000008.1:0-8613 GCA_036661755.1 Mucinivorans sp.
TTTTGAAAAAGTCACCCAAAACTTTTTGTGAAAAACTTCGTTTTTCTGAACCAGCTCGCAAGAAATTCGTTTTTCTGAACCAGCTTTTGAAAACTTCGCTTTTCTGAACCAATTCGCGAGAAACCGCCAGCTCGCGGCACGCGAACACACACACACACACACACACACACACACACACACTACAACCAACGCTTGCGCTTGAAGAAAATTAACGTGATCGCCACCGATAACAACATTAGAAAAATAGCAAACGGATAACCCAAATCCCACGCCAACTCAGGCATGAAACTGAAATTCATACCGTAAGCCGACGCAATCAACGTCGGAGGCATGAAAATTACCGACAACACCGTAAACATCTTGATGATCTTGTTCTGCTCAATGTTGATAAGAGCCATGAAAGTGTCTTGCAAAAATTCTAACCGCTCGAAACTGAAATCAGCATGATTCAAAAGAGAACCAACGTCCTTGAGCATAATGCCCACACGAGGGTAAATGTCGTTCGGAAAACGCTCCGATCGCTGAATGCCCGACAACACACGCTGACGGTCGAAAATCGTCTCGCGCAACAACATAGTGTGCTCCTGCAAACGGTTGGCCTGCAAAAGCACATCCTTGTCCACACTCTTGGAGGTCGACCGATTCGATATGCTTAGCTGAGCAATCTGCTTGCTTATGATCTCCACCATATCGGCGTCCAAATCAATCCGCGTCTCGAGAATCGAAATCAACACGTGAAAACCCGTCGTGTAACTCTTGTATGAAATCTGTAACTTACGCGATGCTTCGTTGAAAGTGCGCAATTCGCAGTTGCGGCTCGAAATCAACACCCCCTCGCCAATGGTGAACGAGACCGGCTCGATGGTGAAACCATCGGCGGTGAGCATCGTGAAGTTCGAGTTACATTGTATCGAATTTTCGCCCTCGGAATACCTGGATGAGGTCTCGATCTCTTCGGCCTGCTCGCGACTTTGGAGGTTGATCTCCATGAAACTCTCCACCATTTTGCGCTCCCTAGGCGATGGCTCCAAAAGGTCGATCCACAGCAAATCATCGTAACCCAATTCGTCAAATACTTTTTGATCGGGATCTTTGACAACCTTATTGAGTGATTTGAGATATAGTGTAATCATAATTTTGATAGAAAAAGGTTAATGGCCTCGTGTTTTGCCTGGTTGAGCTCGAACTCTATGTTCGAGGTGAGGTAGGCGATGTTTCGCTCACGATTTTTGTCCCAAGGAACTGCCATCGGGATATGGCGTATACCATATCCGATTGCTTGGGTGAGCGCATCAACTGTTTGACTATCAATGTTTCGGCACGTAGCCCAAACGGCAAACACAAATGGCAAGTTGGTCATTTGTTGCCACTCTTGGGCTAGGTCTATTTTGTAGAGGTAGTGTTCTTGCAGGTCGAAAACTTTATCCCCGATGGCCACCATCGCTTGACCCGGAGCCAGACTTTGGGGCAGGTGGTCGATGTAGCGAACATCGATCTGCCACTTCTGGCGAGCCAATATCCGCACCAGTTGCACCGAGGTGCGCGATTGTGAGTCGAGGTATATTGTTGTGATTTGTTCCGTCGGCGTGTTGGTGAGTAGCACCACCGTGGCCACCGGGCCCGAAGCCGAGATGCAATAAGGAGTGATCAGGCGAGCTTGCGGAAGGTTTTTGAGTGTAGCCACCGGAACCAAAGCCACGTCGGCCGATCCATCGATCAGAGCGTCGGCACAGGCGGCAGGTGGACACAAAACGAGCCCGTCACGCAGCTCATTGGTAGCTGCATGAGTGATGCCATAGATCATGGGCACGGTGTTGAGGTAGGATACAGCAACAACTCTCACTCGGGACACTCATTTTTTACAGGATTTATCTTTACACGACAAAGGTAGGTAAAAAAATTGTAAAAGTGTCTTGCTTTTTTGATTTTTAGTCTTCTATCTTTGGGTGACTTCCGGGGAATCGTTTTTTCTTCGGGTATTATTGACTAGGCGCTATGATATGGTCGATAGGTCGAACTGTTCGGCGTCGGTGTTGGTGCGCAAACGGTTCAAGATCACACGTAGCTCGAAATTGTCGGGTGATTGTAGCTGTGGATCTTTGGCTAGAAGTTGCTCGGCCGAGGCTCGCGCCCGCTCCAAAATCGCACCATCATGCGCCAAGTCCGCAAAACGAATTTCGATCGCCTGACCGCTCTGACGAGTGCCATCAATATCACCCGCCCCGCGTAGCTCCATATCGGCCTGCGCAATTGCAAAGCCATCGGTGGTGGCCACCATCGTCTCGAGCCGCCGGCGAGCATCGGCGCCTATCTTGTCGCCCGAGAGCAGGATGCAGTAGGCTTGATCGGCTCCACGCCCCACACGACCGCGCAACTGGTGGAGTTGCGAAAGGCCAAAGCGTTCGGCATTCTCGATCAACATCACCGTGGCGTTGGGCACATCGACCCCCACTTCGATCACCGTGGTGGCGATCAGAATCTGAGCCACCCCTTTCTTGAAAAGTTCCATGCCGAAGGCCTTTTCGCGTTGCGACATCTTGCCGTGCACCACCACCGAGCAATAGCCCTTGGCGGGCGGAAAGGCGTCGGCCACAGCCGCGGCACCTTGTTCCAAGGATAGTAGGTCGATCTTGGCATTCTCTTCGATCAACGGATAGACGATATACACCTGACGCCCCAGAGCAATTTGTTCGCGCAAGAAACCATAGACTCGCAACCGCCGCTCCTCCTTGGCGTGAATGGTGCGTATCGGCACTCGCCCCGGGGGCAATTCGTCGATCACCGAAACGTCCAGATCGCCATAGAGGGTCATCGACAAAGTGCGTGGAATGGGGGTGGCCGACATCACCAAAACGTGAGGCGGAATGACCCCTGCCTTGGCGTGTAGGCGCGCCCGTTGCAGCACTCCGAAGCGATGTTGCTCGTCGATAACCACAAAGCCAAGATTGCTGAAGATCACCGGATCTTCGATCAGGGCGTGTGTGCCGATTAGTATGTTGATTTGCCCGTCGGCCAGTTCGTCGAGTAATTTTTCGCGAGCTTTTTTGCGTGTCGACCCCGTGAGCAGCTCCGCGCGTAAGCCCAGCTTGATGCACAGCTCGCTAATGGAATTCATGTGTTGTGAGGCTAGGATCTCGGTTGGCGCCATAAAGGCCACTTGATAGCCGTTGTCGATGGCCAGCAGGGAGGCCATAAAGGCAACGATTGTCTTGCCGCTACCCACGTCGCCCTGCAAGAGGCGGTTCATTTGGTGGGTCGATCGCACGTCGGCACGTATTTCACGCAGGACTTGTTTTTGTGCTCGGGTGAGTTGGAAAGGCAGGATTTCTTTGTAGAATTTATTGAAATTTTCGCCTACCACCTCGAACACAAAGCCCGACGAGCGTTGTGTGCGCACCAATTTTTGTTGCAACAAATCGAGCTGTACAATAAAAAGCTCTTCAAATTTCAATCGATAGATCGCCTCGCTCAGCTTGGCTTCGCTGGTGGGGAAGTGCACTTGGTGTAGGGCTTGGGCTCGATCCATGATTCGGGTAGAGAGCAGCACCTCGCCGGGCAGGGTTTCGGGGATTTGTCCCTCGACCTTATCCCACAGCAGGCGAATGATGGTGGCCACGGCGCGGGTGCCGATCATTGCCGAGCGCATTTTTTCGGTCAGTGGATAAACCCCCACAATGCCACTGGCCACAGCCCCCGTGGTGAGCCCAACCGGCTCAAATTCGGGGTGCACCATTTCTAGATTGCCATTGAAGATTTCGGCACGACCAAAGAATACATATTCGCGTTCGCGATCCAAACTTTTGAGCACCCACGAAGTGCTGCGAAACCACACCAATTCGGCATGCCCGGTGCCGTCAAAAACGGTCACCACCAAGCGCGCTTTGTTGCCTTGACCCACCATTTGTACCTGTTGCACGCGTGCGCGAATTTGCACTTCGCTCTGCACTGAGGAGTGGGTTAATTCCCTGAGCGTAAAGAACTTGCTGCGGTCGATATATCGAAAAGGAGTGTGCAGCAACATATCGCCAAAGGTGATAACGCCCAATTCCGAGCGTAAGATGGCGGCGCGTTTTTGGCCAACGGTTGGTAGATATTTTATTTCTTGATCGAGGATAGCCATTTTTTATATTACCTTTGTTAGTCCAAAGATAGGCATTTTTAATCACGTGCGTTTATGATAATTTATCGAAGCATGAAAAAAATATTCTTTCTGACCATCCTTATTTTTATTTTGGGCAGTTGCAAACAAGCCGCCATCAATGAATTGAGTGTCGATCAGCCTACCTTCGAGGTGCCGTTCGACCAGCCTAGCCTCGTGATTAAAGTCCATAGTTTTTCCCCGTGGGACGCTACGAGCGACGCTGAGTGGTGCAAGGTAGACTACGACTTGGGGAGCGCCTCGCAAGAGATAATCGTCACCCTCTCACCAAACATCACCACCAAAGCGCGACAAGCCAAAATCACAATCACAAGCGGCAACGGCGAAAGGCAAGCTCTTGTCGAAATCAAGCAGGGAGCTAGTGACGGCAAAGAATACCACTACAAAATCCCGGTCATTTTTCACATCTTGTACCAAAACAAAAGTGACGAGAATCAATACGTGAGGCAAGGTTGGATGGCGCACGTGTTGGCAATATGCAATGAAATGTATGCCAATAAGGCAGAAAGCTATGACACAGGCAAAAAAGGAGTTGATATGAATCTGGAATTTGTGATGGCCACCACCACCCCATCGGGCAAAGTGTTGGAAGAGCCGGGGGTGGAACGCAAACAAATATCCACAGAAGAGATGTCTTGCCTCGACTTTATGAACACTAAAGATGCTGTCAATGCGGCTATGTTGTGGGATTTGAATCAATATATCAATATCTTTGTCTATCAATTCGCCGAGCCGGAAGTTCTAGGAGTAGCACATGTGCCATACGCTCTTAAATCACATCCCTTAGGCGGGCTTAGTGAAGGGGAGTATTACTTGGAAAATAGCAAGCCTAACTATCCGCATTGCGTGTCGATCAACAATTCTTCGATATATGTTATACCAAAGCCCGGTCTTATCGCCACCAACACCATCACCGAGACCCTGGCCCACGAATTAGGCCATTACGTCGGTCTGTTTCACGCCTTTGGCAATGACCACCAAGACGACAAGGGTAATGTTATTTCGTGGAAAGATGACACCGATTATTGCGATGACACGCCAAATTACGATCGCGCAGGATATGAAGATTGGCTGGATAACTATATGAGTACCACCCCACCCGAAAAATTAAAATTTCCGGAAATGAATATGCGTACAGCCATCGATGGAAAAAAATTCGTTTCGCGCAATATTATGGACTATTATTGGACGTGGTCTAATGAATTTACGCCCGATCAACGCACAAGGGTGCGGCACGTATTGAATTATAGCCCGCTTATGCCGGGGCCGAAACTCTCGCGCAGCTTATCGCGTGCCGATGGTCCGTTGACAGTGCCTCCGATCCGAGCGATCCAATAAAGGTGACTTCAAAAAATTGCTTTTTCTGCGTTCTACTTCGGTCATAAATCCTCACGTACTTTGAGTACGCTCCGGTTTATCGACCAAAGTACGCCTTGAAAAATCTAATTTTTAGAAGCCCCCTTAAGAAACTGTTTTAATTTGTTTTCAAAATTAAAACAGTTTCTAATGCAGCGAACCGATATATTTTTTGTAAATTTGTGCTATTGAACGTAAAAAAAACAAAAATATCATGTACACAAAAATGCAAAAACACCTTCAAGCAGAGCTTGAAGAGATCAAAGAAGCCGGCCTATTCAAAAACGAACGTATAATCGAGAGCCCTCAGGCGGCCCAGATCGAAGTGGCAGGCAAAAAAGTGTTGAACTTTTGCGCCAACAACTACCTTGGCCTTTCGGATAATAAACGTCTGATTAAAGCCGCCCAGCAGATGATGGACTCGCGCGGTTTCGGGATGAGCTCGGTTCGCTTTATTTGCGGCACACAAGACATCCACAAGGAGCTCGAGAAGGCGATCGCTGACTATTTCGGCACCGAAGACACTATTTTATATGCCGCTTGTTTCGATGCCAATGGGGGTGTGTTTGAACCTCTCTTGGGCGAACAAGACGCGATTATCTCTGACTCGTTGAATCACGCCTCGATTATCGACGGAGTGCGTCTGTGCAAGGCGGTGCGCTATCGCTATGCAAATGCCGACATGGCTGATCTGGAAAAACAATTGCAAGAGGCTCAAAAACAACGCTTCCGCATTGTTGTCACCGATGGCGTTTTTTCGATGGACGGCAATGTGGCGCCGATGGATAAAATAGTGGCTCTGGCTGCGAAATACGACGCCATGGTGATGGTAGACGAATGCCACTCGGCCGGCGTGGTGGGTGCCACAGGGCGTGGGGTGACAGAACAATTCAACGTGCGTGGCCAGGTGGAGATCATCACCGGCACCCTAGGCAAGGCCATGGGGGGCGCTGTGGGGGGCTTCACCACGGGCAAGAAAGAGATCATCGCTCTCTTGCGTCAACGCTCGCGCCCCTATCTGTTCAGCAACTCGGTGCCGCCGGCTGTTGTGGGTGCTTCGCTCGAAATGTTCAAAATGTTGGCCGAAAACGACGACCTGCACACCAAATTGATGGACAATGTGCAACACTACGTCAAACGAATGAAAGCTGCCGGTTTCGACATCAAGCCTACCCAATCGGCCATTTGTGCGGTGATGCTCTACGACGCACCGTTGGCGCAAACTTTTGCCGAGAAATTGCTCGCCAAAGGGATCTACGTCACCGGCTTTTTCTATCCTGTGGTTCCCAAAGGGCAGGCGCGTATCCGTGTGCAAGTGTCGGCAGGCCACTCGAAAGAGCAACTCGATAGTTGTGTGGAGGCCTTCACCCAGATCGGTAGAGGGCTGGGCGTGATCAAATAATTACTGATGTTATTTTAATATTAAGGGCAACATAACGGCAATACAAATAATTGAAAATCAAGGGGAACGCAGTTTTTCGCTAAGAGTTTTCGGGTAACTTTTTGCGTAAAGTCGCAACGATAAATCGACACTCTTTTCCACCGTCTCCGGGAAAGAGGAATTGTCTTTTCCCGGCAAAAAAAATCAACTATGGCTCTTTCTCAGACACTCACCACGTCGCAGCTCCAAAAGCTTTCGCCCCAACAAATCCAAGGCATAAAGTTGTTGGAGCTGCCTCTTATGCAGCTCGAAGAGCGAATCAAGGCCGAAATCGAAGATAATCCCGTGCTCGAAGAAGATAGCTCGACCCCCGACCAAGCTGCTCACGACAATGAACCGACAGACAATGACAATACCAACGCTTCGCTCGAAGAGTATATCCGAGGCGAGGAGGGGAGTAATTCCTATAAACTAAAGGCCAACAACGCTTCGCTAGACGACGAACGGCGTACGCCGCAAATATCAGAAGGCAAATCGCTGACCGATTTTTTGATGGAGCAACTCTCTATTGACAATCTTTCGGCTACCGAGACCGTGGTGGCGCGTTTTTTGATTGGCACTTTGGATGATGATGGCTATCTACGTCGCCAAGTGAGCGCCATTGTGGACGACATCGCCTTCAAAGAGGGGTTAGAGGTGAGCGAGCGGCAGGTGGAACGAGTGCTGTCGCTTGTTCAGCGGCTCGAACCGGTGGGCATTGGTGCGCGCAACTTGGGTGAATGTTTGCTCTTGCAGCTCGACGCCCTGCGCGCCCAGACGCCGGCCGTGCTGTTGGCCAAGACAATATTGACAGATTATTTCGACTATTTTGTTAAGCGTCATTACGACAAGATACTCCTACGCACGGCCGTGAGCGAGGATCTGCTGCGCGAGGCGATCGACCAAATAGTGTCGCTCAACCCCAAACCGGCCAATGGCTATACCGACGATTCGGTGGCCGCATCGCCTGTTGTGATTCCCGATTTTGTGCTCGATTACGACCAAGTGGAGGATACATTCACCCTGACACTAACCGCTGGTCATATTCCGCAACTGAAAATCAATACTTCATACCTAAAAATGGCTCAAAAAGCCTTGGCCAATCAAAATAGCAACCTAGCGCAAGATCGCGAAACGATCAACTTTGTGCGCGGCAAAATCGATTCGGCAAAGTGGTTTATCGCGGCCATCAAACAACGCCAAGAGACGCTGAGCCGTACGATGAATGCCATACTCGATTTCCAACGCGACTATTTCCGCCAAGGGCAAGCCGCACTTTTGCGCCCAATGATACTCAAAGATATAGCCGAACGTACGGGATTCGACATATCGACAATTTCACGCGTGGTCAATAGCAAATATATAGACACTCATTTTGGCGTATTTTTGTTGAAGTATTTCTTTTCGGAAGGGCTCTCAACCGATAGCGGCGAAGAGGTGTCCACGCGCGAAATCAAACGCATCATCGAACACTCCATAGAGCAAGAAGACAAACGCGACCCAATGACCGACGAGGCGCTGATGGCCACCCTGCACGATCGAGGTTTCCGCATAGCACGCCGCACGGTGGCCAAATATCGCGAAATGTTGGGCATACCCGTCGCTCGTTTGCGACGCGAATTATAAGGGATCGGCCCTCCCCGTGCGCTCGGGACAAAAAAGCCGACCTTGGGGTTTC
>JAVWYC010000008.1:8709-10903 GCA_036661755.1 Mucinivorans sp.
CCGTCGCTCGTTTGCGACGCGAATTATAAGGGATCGGCCCTCCCCGTGCGCTCGGGACAAAAAAGCCGACCTTGGGGTTTCTAAATTTGCTTTATTGTAGTTTGTTGTGAATTTTTCGTTACATTTGTCCTATAAAATATGAATGTAAGAGCAAAAAAAGAGCTGGGACAACATTTCTTGACCGATCTGGACGTGGCCGAGCGTATAGCGATGGCTCTGCCTCTGGATCGCACAGAACACGTGTTGGAGGTGGGGCCCGGAATGGGTGTGCTTACTCAATTTCTGATTCCGCGTCCGGGGATAGATCTTTCGCTGGTGGAGATCGACCAAGAGAGCGTGGCCTACCTCAATCGTAACTTTACCACCGCCCTAGCCGGGCGTATTGTGGAGGGTGATTTCTTGCAACTGCCAATCACTGAGCCAACGGCCGTGATCGGCAATTTTCCCTACAATATATCGACACAGATTTTTTTCAAAGTCCTAGACGATCGCCATTTGGTGCCCTATGTGGTGGGTATGCTCCAAAAAGAGGTGGCCGAACGTTTGGCAGCTCCGGCAGGCCAACGCGCTGGCGGAGTGCTAAGTATCTTGTTGCAAGCGTTTTATGATGTGGAGTATCTTTTTGAAGTCCCTCCCTCGAAGTTCTCGCCACCGCCCAAGGTGATGAGTGCCGTGATCCGCTGCACACGCAACAAGGTGGTCGACTTGGGTTGCGACGAGCGACTTTTCAAACAGGTGGTCAAGGGCGCCTTTGCCCAACGCCGCAAAATGTTGCGCAACGCTATTTATGCCTCTTTTCCTGCGGTGGCGGCCGCCAAGCTCGACCACCCGTTTTTCAAACGTCGAGCCGAAACGCTCACCATAGCCGAATTTGTGGAACTAACTTTGTGGATTAAAAGTAATTTATAATGAACTTTCTAGCAGTTGTTTGGGACGTAGATCCCGTTTTTTTCAGCATCGGTGGTTTTGAAATCGCCTACTATGGCTTGTTGTGGGTGGCGGCCTTCGTCTTGGGCGCCTACATCTTTGGCCGGATCATCAAAAGCGAAGGGCTCGACCCCGATATGACCGATTCGGCTTTTATGTATATGTTGATAGCCACCATTATCGGCGCGCGACTGGGGCATTGTTTCTTCTATGAACCAGCCTATTACTTGGCCAATCCGTGGCAAATACTCAACCTGCGTGCCGGGGGGTTGGCCTCGCACGGGGCGGCGATCGGCATGGCGATCGGCATGTTTCTCTATGCTCGCCACTGGAAAATTCCTGCCGTCTGGTTTTTCGATCGCGTGGGGATCGTTGTGGCCATTGGGGGAGCGCTCATTAGGCTGGGCAACTTGATCAACTCCGAGATCTACGGCACGGCCACCGATATGCCGTGGGGCTTTATCTTCGTCCGTTCGGGCGAAACTATGCCTATGCACCCCACTCAAATATACGAAGCACTGGCCTATCTGATTATATTCTTCACACTCATGCACCTCTATTGGCGTACCAATCTGTCCAACAAACGCGGTGCAATGTTTGGTATTTTCTTGATCATGCTTTTCGGGGTGCGATTGTTGATCGAAAGCATCAAACAGGTACAAGAACCGTGGGAGGCCTCATTGCCGCTCAATATGGGGCAAATGCTCAGCATACCTTTTATCTTGATTGGTATCTATGTCTTGATTCGCGCGCTCAATAGGCCAAGTCAACCGTATGTGCACATGCCGACAGCCAAAAAAGCAGCCAAAAAAATAGATAAGAAAAAATAGATGACCGTTTCTCAAATCATAGAACGTGAACTTCTTGGTTCGCGTGCCGTGGCGCTACCTTTTGTGGGCACGCTCCGGGTGGAGTTGTGCGGTGCACGTTTTGTGTCGGGGCGCGGGGGCGCGATGGTGCCTCCTCGGCGGCAAGTGGTGCTGAGTGCCGATTTTCAACCCTCGGCATCAATCATCGACACCATGGCCTCTTATGGCGGGCAGAGCCTATCCGAGGCGATGACTATCGAAGAGGCGACGCTCTATTATAATCAATGGGTAGAGAGTGCTTCGAGTGCCCGACAGGGAGTGCTGCTCATCGATGGTGTGTGCCGAATTTCGATGTCCGATTTTTCGTTTACTCTCGACGAGCGTTTTGCTCGTTTGCTCGATCCTGCGGCGGATGTGGCACAGGGTGCTCACCCGGAGGCTTCTGTTGAGGCTTGGGC
>JAVWYC010000008.1:11003-12182 GCA_036661755.1 Mucinivorans sp.
AGGCAAGGGCTCCGGTCGACGATCACTTTATGGCCCGAGTAGTGTTGTTATTCTTTTTGCTTTGTTGTTGGTTTTAGCTTCGATTATTTACGTGGCTTATTTTTTCTTAGGTTGACTTTTTCTGTTATTTTTTCTCGTAAAGGGGCGCATCATTAGCAATTGGAACCCTGCGCGAGCGAGCAAATAGCTCAAAAAAGCAAGCCACAGGGCACCCGTACCCAAAATATCGTCGAGGGCAAAGTAAAGGCCGAAAAATAGAGCCGTGGCCACAAGCATCGAGTTGCGCATCACACGCGATTGGGTCATGCCAACCAATAAACCGTCGAGCAAAAAAGCTGAAAAACCTACCACAGGCACCAGGGCAACATAAATCATCGAGGAGAGAGCCCGGGCTAGAACATCGGCCGACGGGCTGAAAATCAGCAATATATAGCGCCCTACAAAAAAGTAAATCACAGAAAAAAACAACGACACGACGCCCCCTACCTTGAAAATCGCAACCACAGAGCCGCGGAGCCTAGCCATATTGCGCGAACCCGTGTAACGCCCGGCGAGCGCTTCGCCGGCATAGGCAAAACCGTCCATGAAGTACGAAAAAATGGTAAACAGTTGCATGAGCAACGTGTTGGCTGCCAGCGTGACGGGCCCCATCGAAGAGCTAGCCTTGGTGAAATAGGTAAAAACAGCCACCAGACAGAGCGTACGAATGAAAATATCGCGATTCAAACGAAAAAACAGAGCGAGAGCCTGCGCTTGAAAAACGCCGTCGAAAAGGCGGTGAAGATCAAAATATCGACCATAATATCTGGCCACCACAAAGAGAGCCAACCCCACACCGCTCCACTGAGCGATGGTTGTCCCCAGAGCGACCCCCGCCAAGCCCATGCCACAAGGAAAAGCCAACACAAGCGAGGCCACAACGTTGACCACATTGATGAAAATGGCAATCCACATTGGACTTCGCGAATTTTGCATACCGATCAGCCACCCCTTGAAGGCATAGAGCCCCAGCGTGGCTGGCGCCGCCCAAACACGAAAAGTGAAATATTCGCGCGCCGCAAGCTCGATTGGCGGCGTGGTGTCCATAAAACGAAGTATGAGCTTCACTAGCGGCACTTGAAAGAGCAAGATAAGGGCGGCAATGGCTGTGGCGACGCTCAGCGAGCGCATCAACACGCG
>JAVWYC010000008.1:12281-21511 GCA_036661755.1 Mucinivorans sp.
CTTCACTAGCGGCACTTGAAAGAGCAAGATAAGGGCGGCAATGGCTGTGGCGACGCTCAGCGAGCGCATCAACACGCGTTGTATCTCCACAAAGTCGCGACGCCCATAGGCCTGAGCCGTGAGGCCGCTGGTGCCCATGCGCAAAAAACCGAAATTCCAATACAGCAGGTTGAAAATAGCTGTGCCGATGGCAATGCCGCCCAGCATGACGGTGGAGCCCATAGCCCCCACGATGGCCAAATCGACCATACCGACAAGGGGTATTGTGATGTTTGAAATTATGTTTGGTATGGCTAGGCCGATTATTTTGCGAATCATAAATTGGGCATATCTTCGATAGAGCAGCCTAAGCGGTTTCTATAATATGGGTGACGGGCTAATGAAACTCCGCAAGTGGCCGTTAGTTCTGGCGTGCAGCACGTTCCACTCCCTTGACCTTGCACAGCGAGTGTATGATCATGTCTACCATGAGCGTATTTTTGACCTCCACCACCACAAGTCCGGTGAATGAGCCCCCGATGGCCGAAAAATTGACGGTGCGAATATTGACGCCCAATTTTTGGGTGATAAGATCGGTGATTTGCGAAGCAATGCCTTGACTGTCTGTGCCTTCGACCTTGATCGAGGCTAGGAAGGCTCCCGAAGTGGCGGCGGCCTCCTCGCGCCAACGAGCCTCCATCACCCGGTAGGGGTATTGCTCCCTCAGGCGCGAAGCGTTGGGACAGCCTTGGCGGTGGATTGTGATGCCCGAATGAATGGTGACAAAACCGAAGATCAGGTCACCAAAAATAGGGTTACAACAGCCGGCCATCTTGTAGTCGAGCCCGTGCACACTGTTGTCGATCACCAGCGCATCGTTGGCGCCGGCATGAGAGGTGGTGCTAGTGGGTGCTTTGCGAGCTTTGGGCTCGTTGATTGGCAATCCCTCTTGCACATAGCGTGTTAGGTGATCTTTGATTTCGATCATCGAGGCTCGTCCTTCGGCGATAATGTCATAGACCTCGATCCCGGTCTTCACTTTATAGAGTTTACAGAGCAAGGTGACGGCCTCTTCCATGGTGAGCGGCAGTCGCCAGTTGCGAATTTTGCGTTCGAGCTCCTCTTTGCCCAGTGTGGCGCTCGAGGCCAGCTCCTCGCGCAAGATTTGTCGGATTTTGGATTTCGCTTTATTGGTGACCACAAAATTGAGCCAATCGACCTTAGCTCGTTGATTTTTGGAACTTTTGATCTCCACCACATCGCCCGAACGCAAGCGCTCTTTGATCGGCACAGCGTGACCATTGACCAGCGCACCCGTGCAACTGGCTCCCACAAGCGAGTGAATATCGAAAGCAAAGTCGAGCACCGTTGCGCCTTCGGGCAGTTTGCGCAGGTCGCCCGTTGGGGTGAAGACAAAGACCTCGGACGAAGAGACCGAGAAATCAAACTCTTCGCCCAGCGGCAAATCGGACGCCGAACTATCGACAATAGAGCGCAGGCGTTCGAGCCACGCTTCGCTCGAAATAGCTCCTGCCGAAAGCTCCTTGTAGCGCCAATGGGCGGCCACACCACGTTCGGCCACATCGTCCATGCGCGCCGAGCGGATCTGCACCTCCACCCATCGCGGTGCCTCCTTGGTGCCCCCAAGGGGCAGGGTCGAGGCTAGCACCGTGGCGTGGAGCGATTCGTAGCCGTTGGATTTGGGTATAGAGATCCAATCACGCATACGGTCGGGATTGGGCGTATAGAAATCTGTCACCACCGAAAAAACTGTCCAACACTGCATTTTTTCGATCTCTTGGGGGCAATCCACAATCACGCGAATAGCAAAAATATCGTAAACGCCCTCGAATGGGACTTTCTGTTTTTTCATCTTGCGCCATATCGAGTAGATCGATTTGGTGCGGCTTTTGATTTTGTAGGTCAGCCCAATCGCGTTGAGCTTTTCTTCTATTGGCCGTGTAAATTCGGCAATAAAAGCCATGCGTTCGGCTTGACTCTCCTTTAATTTTTGTTCGATGGCGCGATACTCGGTCTCCTCCAAGTATTTGAGCGACAGATCTTCCAGCTCAGTTTTTATGGTGTAGAGCCCCAGTTTGTGCGCCAAGGGAGCATAGAGGTGGAGCGTTTCCCACGATTTTTTGTTGCGTTTGAGCTCGGGGAAGGCCGCCAAGGAGCGCATAACCTCCAATCGATCGGCGATTTTGATGAGCAACACCCTGGGGTCGGTGGAGTAGGATATGATCAGATCGCGAAAGTTATCGGCCTGCAAGGTCGATATTTTGGCATCCACGCTGGAAATCGAGTTCATGCCGCGCAAAATTTCGCCCACCGTGGCGCCATATTTTGCAATCACATCGGGCATGGTCATCATGTTTTCGCGTGCCACATCGTGCAGCAAGGCCGCCACAACAGCCGACGGGCCAAGGCCCATCTTGTGAGCCACGATGCGCGCCACCCCGAGCGAGTGATGGACAAAAGGGTCGTTGTTATAGCGCACCCTAGGGCGCATCAAGCGTTCGGCTGTGCGCATGGCCGACACAATAACGCGGCTGTCTGAGGCCGAGTAGTTGGCGGTAACCTCGCGTAAAAAATCTTTGAATATTCCCACTGATTGATCTTAAAAAAAAACTCTATATTTCCAAAGGACAAAATTATGGTTTTTTTTCTTAATTTTGTCCAACTATATTCTTAGGTAGGTAAAAAAAATGAAGAAGACAATTATTGAGAAAATTTGGGACGCTCATTGCGTCAAATCGCTAGACGGAGGGCGCGATGTGCTCTATATTGATCGTCACTATATTCACGAGGTGACCTCGCCCGTCGCTTTTGCCACCCTGCGCGAGCGAGGGCTCGACGTCTTTCGAGCCGACCTTGTGGTGGCCACGGCCGACCACAACACGCCAACGATAGATCAACATTTGCCTGTAAAAAACAAAGAATCCAGAGCTCAACTAGATCAATTTTATCGCAATTGCACAGAAGCCGAAATTCGTAATTTTTTCCCCTTGGGTCATCCCGGCAATGGTGTGGTGCACATCGTGGGGCCCGAACTGGGCTTCACCGAACCCGGCATGACAATAGTTTGTGGCGATAGTCACACCTCGACCCACGGCGCTTTTGGGGCTGTGGCCTTTGGCGTGGGTACTTCGGAAGTGGCCATGGTGTTGGCCTCGCAGTGTATTATCCAAGCGCAACCCAAAGCGATGCGAATTACAATCGACGGGGTTTTGCCCCCACAAACGTCGGCCAAAGATATTGCACTCTATGTGATTGCTCAGATCGGCACGGCAGGTGGCGCCGGGCACTTTATCGAATTTGCAGGCTCGGCAATCAGCGCGCTAACGATGGAGGGGCGAATGACCCTCTGTAATATGTCTATCGAGTGCGGCGCCCGTGGAGCAATCATAGCGCCCGACGAGGTGACTTTCGATTATTTGGGGATCGAATCCTTTGAATTGCAATCGGACCAAGGCGCGATATTCGACAAAGAGTATCATTTCGACGCCTCGGCCATTCGCCCCATGATCACCTGGGGGACAAATCCCGCCCAGGGAATATTCCTCGACGGAGTGATCCCCGATGATGCCGAGGCTAAGGCGCTTCGATACATGGGTTTCGAGCGTGGCGAACAGCTCTTGGGTCACAAGGTGGATTATGTATTTCTGGGTAGTTGCACCAATGGACGGATCGAAGATTTTAGGGTTTTTGCCGCCCAAGTCAAGGGACATCACAAGGCAGATAATGTAGTGGCATGGCTTGTGCCGGGTTCGGGCAATGTTTTACGCCAGATCAAGGCCGAGGGGTTGGATCGTATTCTTCTGGCAGCTGGTTTTGTGTTGCGTCAACCGGGCTGCTCGGCTTGTTTGGCAATGAATGACGACAAGATCCCGGCGGGGAAATATTCAGTATCGACCTCTAATCGCAATTTTGAAGGTCGGCAAGGCCCCGGCTCGCGCACCATGCTAGCCTCGCCTCGCACGGCGGCTTTGGCTGCCATCACAGGGTGTATCACACAGTGTATTACAGAGTAAGACAAAAAAATGGAAAAAATAACAAAAATAGTGAGCACCGTTTTGCCTTTGGCGGCGGCCGATGTAGATACGGATCAAATAATTCCTGCGCGTTTTTTGAAGGCCACCTCGCGTCAAGGTATGGGCGAGGCTCTCTTTGCCGATTGGCGCAAGCAGCGTGGTTTTTGCCTCAATCGTTTTCGGGGTACGATTCTTGTGGCGCGCGAGAATTTCGGTTGCGGTTCCTCGCGTGAGCATGCGGCGTGGGCTTTGTATGACTATGGTATTCGTGCGGTTGTCTCGCCACGTTTTGCCGATATATTTCGTGGCAATGCGCTCAACAACGGTTTGTTGCCTGTCGAGGTGAGCTCGGCCTTTGTTGAGGCGTTGTTGTGCAATGCCGATCAAGAAGTGGTGATTGACCTATCGAGCCAGACTATCTCCTCGCTTACCATGAGCGAGACCTTCCCCATCGATGCCTATAAGAAAGAGTGCCTGCTCAACGGTTACGACGACCTAGACTATTTGGTGTCGCTCCGTGGCAGCATCGAAGCCTACGAACAAAAACGCACCAAATAACGATGGAAAAAGAGAGATCATCGCGCAATAAAACGCTTATTTTGAAGCAAGAAGAAGGCCCCCGCTTTATGGGTAAGATTCTTCGTCCAAAGAAAGGTGAAATATTGACCGTCAATCAGATTTTAGGGAAGACTTTATGTGCTGATTTGTTCGATGTGTTGGATTTATTGCCTTCGTCATTTGCGGATCTAATTATTGTTGATCCACCGTATAATTTATCTAAAAATTTCAATGGCTTGAATTTTGGAGCTATGAAAGAAGTGGATTATATTGATTACGTGCGTAGTTGGTTTGCAGGTCTTTGTCGACTGCTGAAACCAAATGGTTCTATTTATGTTTGTTGCGATTGGAAATCAACGTCGGCCATTCAACAAGTAATGAGAGAGAATGTGAAGATATTGAATCGAATCACATGGCAGAGAGAGAAGGGGCGTGGAGCTGTTTCAAATTGGAAAAATGGAATGGAGGATATTTGGTTTGGAGTCAAAAATGATAAAGATTATTATTTCGATGTTGACGCGGTTAAAGTGAGGCGTAAAGTTATCGCACCATATAAGATTGAAGGTCAACCCAAAGATTGGGAAGTTACAGATAGCGGTAATTTTAGAATGACATATCCCTCGAATTTTTGGGACGACATCACTGTGCCTTATTGGTCGATGGCAGAGAACACAAACCACCCCACGCAAAAGCCGGAGAAGTTAATCGCAAAATTGATTTTGGCCAGTTGTCCCGAAAATGGAGTGGTTTTTGATCCCTTTCTAGGCTCTGGCACCACGTCGGTGGTGGCAAAAAAACTAGCACGACGTTATTGTGGTGTCGAAATCAATGAAGAATATTGTTTGTGGTGCGAAAAGAGATTAGAACAAGCCGATAGTGTTCAATCCATACAAGGATATACGCAAGGTGTGTTTTGGGAACGAAATTCATTGGGACAACAAAAATCCAAGGGGAATAAAAATCAAGTTGCTATACAAAATTCACTATTCTAGAAATAACTAAACTATGACACGAAAGTTAGATGAGTTTGTGCATTATATTGCGCATAGTCAAATTCACACAAAAAGCGAATTGATCAGGCAAACATGTGCTGAATTTAAATTAACGCAAGATCGTACAGTGTATTACTGCGCTCAATTTGCTGTGCGTTTTAGTTATAGTAGCTCCGGTGGTTTTTCTAATACCGTTCTATCGCTATCTAAATTACAGAAATTCGACAACATTCCCATGCTAGTGTGCCTTGTGGAGCCAACGCATATAACTCTATTTTTGGCTAATTCAACGTTTTTGAAAAAAATCAGTCATAGCTCGCAAGATTTGTCGCAAAGCAACATCAAAGGAAGTTTTAACGGATCGGATATTGCAAAAGAATTTAATGGTATCACAAATAGCCCCGCCAATTTTGATGAGCTTTTTGCAATTCATGCCTGCATAGGCTTTGAAGGGAATTTAACAAGATTAGTTGAAGCCACAACCGACATAGCGCCATCGGGGCATAAATTCATGCCTACCAACGCGCAGCTGTCTGTTATTGAATCTTCGGTGGCACGTGCCGACATGTTTTGTAAATCGCAAGAGTTCAATATCTTAAAACAAGAGCTAGATGACATTGTAACAAAATATGAAAATGAAATAATAATAGCCAGTCACATTGAAAATATTAACATTCGCGGACGGCTAATTGAATATTTTATTGCAGGCAAAGACGAGGAACTGAAAAATCAATTGAGAAACGAAATCAATAATCAATATTCATCGTTCCCGGATTTTCACACAAAAAACAGTTTGGGCGACTATCAAAAAGTTTTTGATAATTATGATACACAAACAGATATAAAAACAAAAATTGTAGTGCTGAACTCTAACCCTAAAGCATATAATATTGATAAATTTTTGCAATTTATGGCAGCGGAAAACAGTGTGTTCCTGTTCTATTTTGTAGTCGTTAATGCTGATTGTAGCCTGAAAACAATATTGATTTCTGTGTTCCAAAATGAATTATTGAACTCTACAATTGTGCTCAAACATTGGGCTGGACGTAATTCGAGAGGGGTTACTCAATTCAAAGGAAGTACAATAAATGCGATTATTGAAGCACCAAATAACACAATCGAAATAGGGCGAGGAGTCGAAAAACTGAATCATTATCTCGCACTCTGAAAATTAGATTTTTCAAGGCGAAGTTTTGTCGAATAATTTGTCGAATAAAAAAAATAAAAAATGAATATCAAAATAGCACTCCTCGAAGGGGACGGCATAGGGCCGGAAGTGGTGGCGCAAGCCGTCAAAGCACTCGATGCTGTGGCCCGAAAATTCGATCACTCAATCACCTACACCCAAGCGCTCACAGGCGCCGCGGCCATTGACGCTTGTGGCGAGCCATATCCCGACGCCACGCACAGGGTGTGCTTGGCGGCCGATGCTGTGCTTTTTGGGGCGGTGGGTGACCCTCGCTTCGACAACGACCCGACGGCCAAGGTGCGCCCCGAACAAGGCTTGCTCAAAATGCGCAAAGCGTTAGGCCTGTTTGCCAATTTGCGTCCTTTGTCGATTTTCGAGGGGCTCGAAGATCGTTCGCCTTTGCGTGCCGAGCGGACGGTGGGCGTGGATTGCATGTTTGTGCGCGAACTTACGGGAGGGCTCTATTTCGGCGAGCGCGGCCGTACGCCCACCAGCGCATGGGATACTTGCATGTACACGATAGAGGAGATCGATCGAATCCTCGAAGTGGGTTTCGATCTGGCCATGACGCGCCGAAAACATCTAATGGTGGTGGATAAGGCCAACGTGCTCGAAAGTTCGCGTCTGTGGCGCGAAAGGGCGCAAAAAATGGCGAGCACCTACCCCCAAGTCACGGTCGAGTATATGTTTGTAGACAACGCCGCGATGCAGATTGTGCAACGTCCTGCGTATTTTGATGTGGTGGTGACCGAAAATATGTTTGGCGACATTCTCACCGACCTAGCCTCGGTGGTGTCGGGTTCTATGGGTCTGTTGCCCAGCGCCTCGATTGGTGCTCGGGTGGCTTTGTTTGAACCTATCCACGGTTCGTGGCCCGAGGCGGCCGGCCGAGGGATCGCCAATCCGATGGCCACTATTCTGTCGGCTGCTATGCTGGTGGAGCACTTGGGCCTATGCACCGAGGGAGCGGCTATTCGTCGGGCGGTGAGCCAAGCAATCATTCAAGGGTGTGTCACCGGAGATTTGGGTGGCAAGTGTTCGACAAACGAGGTGGGTGACTCTGTGGCGGCGAAGATTTTGCAGAATTAGCAGCTTTTTTGCGGACTAGGGGAGCGGCTTCCGGGAAAGTGAATGTACGGAGTTTACCCAAAGATCATAATATTTTGAGTATCTTTGTACACAAATCAGAAAGCCGAGTGCACGGCAAGTGACATGGAACTCCATATAGAGAAAAAATCAATACTCGATGTTTACGAGACCCCAATCATTCAACAAACATCGTTTTGGTCGCGTGTGAAGCGCAAACAGGGGTTGCAATCCTTTGCCTTCGACTACAAGGCGCGCAATAGCGACCTCTATCTCAACGTGGGCGGTTACTGCTATACGCAAGCCGATTTCTTGCTTTTCTTGCAATATTTCAATCAGACAGATTGTGTGGCCTATGTGCCCTACGGCCCCGAAATAGAGCCATCAGAAGAGAATCAAGGGCTTTTTTTGGAGGAGCTCTCCGAATCGCTTCACCCCTATCTGCCAAAGGGTTGCATGGCCATTCGTTACGACCTCAATTGGCGGTCGCATTGGGGCAAAGAAGAAGACTACACCAAAGAGGGACGGTGGATTGGTGCGCCAGAGAAGAAATATCAAGAGATGAAGCTCAATTTCGACACTCGCAAGGGTAATTTGCTCAAATCTAACAGCGATATATTGCCGGCTAATACCATAATCGTGGATTTGAATTGTTCGGAACACGAGATTTTAGAAAAGATGAAGCCCAAGACACGATATAATATAGGTTTGGCGCAGCGCAAGGGTGTCGAGGTGAGGCTTTCCACGATCGAGGATCTAAAAATTTGGTACGCCTTGTATGTCGACACTGCGCAACGTAACGGGTTGCATGTCAACGATATAAAATATTTTCATTCAGTTTTTGCGGCCAAAATGGAGGACGATCGTCAACCTGTCCACGTGAAGCTGTTGATTGCTTATGTAGACAATCGTCCTTTGGCGGCTATGTTTATGCTTATTTCGAGTCATCGCGCCACTTATCTTTATGGAGCCTCGTCGTCTGTGATGCGCAATTTCATGGCTACATATGCTATGCAGTGGTGTGCGATACGGATCGCCAAGAGTTATGGTTGCAGTGAGTATGATATGTTTGGTGTGTCGCCCAATGCAGATCCATCGCATCCGATGTATGGTTTGTATAAGTTCAAGAGCGGTTTTGGTGGTCAGGTGTTTCATCAGATGGGTTGTTGGGATTATCCGTTGCATGATGAGAAGTTTGCTATGTTGCAGGCTTCGGAGTTGAGCAGTCGGGGTTATTATTTGTAGTGGTTTTTTTTGCATGTTGGGCAGATAGCGCGGTTCGGAATAGCGAAGTGTCTAAGAGTCGGTTCAGAAAAGCGAAGTTTTCAAGAGAGCAGTTCAGAAAAACGAAGATTTCAAGAACAGTTAAGAAAAACGCAGTTTCCAAGAACA
>JAVWYC010000009.1:0-20695 GCA_036661755.1 Mucinivorans sp.
CGCGCCCCAAACCCGCGGCCACATAAGTGGCATCTGATTGCAGTGAATAACAAAGTTGAAACTAGTAGAGCTAAACCTAAAAGAACCTAGAAGAAACCTAGCCTTGCTGAGCACAGCCCAGCAAAGCCGCCTCCATACCACGCAACTCCCCCAACCCACGCAAACGACCCAAATAACTATAACCAAAACTGCCCAAACCACACACCTCGCCACTCAATAACTGACCGTGGTCGGCCCTGATAGGCAACGAACAGCCCTGCAATGAACTAGAAGCAATAACACCTCGCATAACCCCCACCATGTCTATGTCTCCCTCAATATGACCAGACTCATGAAAACTTAACCCGCTACGAACTATATTACGCATGTGGATAAAGCCCAATCGACTGCCAAATCGATAACACAAATCAACTAAATCATTATCACAGAGAACACCCCACGAACCAGTACATAAACACAAACCATTAGACCAACTCGGGATGCGCGATACCAAATACGCATAATCATCACCCGTGCTCATAATACGAGGTAAACCAAATAACGGAAAAGGTGGGTCGTCGGGATGTATCACTAAACGTACGCCACAACGCTCGGCCGTGGGAATCACAGACTCAAGAAATAAAACCAAATTGCAACGCAAACAATCGCTATCAATAGAATCATAAAGAGATAAAACAGAACGAAACTCAGTAAGCGAAAAACTCGCCTCAGAACCAGGCAAACCCGCCAAAATGTTGCGCGTCAATATCTGCCGATCACTATCGCTCATAGAATCATAATACGCCTTGGCACACGCGATGGCCGAAGAAGTGTAATCTGCCTCAGCCCCCGGACGACGCAAAATGTAAAGGTCGAATGCCGACGAAGCTACACTGTCATAACGCAAAGTCGATGAACCATCAGGCAATGGATAATGCAAATCAGTGCGCGTCCAATCCAAAACAGGCATGAAATTGTAGGTCACCGTATGTATGCCACACTGTGCTAAATTGATGATGGTCTGCTTGTAATTCTCTATGTGAGACAAATAATCACCAGAACGAGTTTTGATAGCCTCGCTCACGGGGACACTCTCCACAACGCTCCAACACATGCCGGCATCACGCACAGTGCGCGAAAGAGCCGCAATAGCAGCCACCGGCCACACCTGGCCATTGGCAATGGAATGCAAGGCCGTGACAATGTCTGTCACACCGGCTTGACGGATAAATGATAGGGGCACAGGATCTGTCGGGCCAAACCATCGCCATGACTTAATGATAGGTTGCATAGAATTGCTTTTTAATCGTTACTAATACCAAAAAACTAAATAGAAAAAGCATCGAAACCACCGTCGACGACCGCCACAGTGCCCGAAACAAAAGAAGAAGCATCGCTGGCTAAGTATTGAAGAGTGCCCAGCAACTCGTCAGCCTTGCCAAAACGAGCAAAAGGAGTGTGAGCAATGATCTGCCGAGCACGCGAAGAAAGAGAACCGTCGGGCAGGGTGAGCAGATCACGATTCTGGTCGGTTAGGAAAAAGCCCGGCGCAATGGCGTTGATACGAACCTTGTCGCCAAACTTGCTCGCCAATTCACCACACATGTATTTGGTGAAATTTACCACCGCCGCCTTGGCCACACCATAACCCGCCACACGAGTCAAAGGACGCAAAGCCGACAAAGAAGCGAAATTGATGATCGAACCCTCGCCACGCTCGGCCATCGAACGAGCGAAAATCATGGTGGGCAAAATAGTGCCAAAAAGATTCAAATCCACCACCTTGTGTAAGGCCGAAAGGTCGAGGTCGAAAATCGTAGCCTCGGGCGCCAAAGTGGCCCCGGACATATTGCCCCCCGCACAGTTGATCAACACATCAACACGCGACCAACGACTGATAGTGGCTTGGTAGGCCGAAAGCAAATCCTCGCGCGAGAGTACATCGGTGGGAATAAAAAGAGTCTCTGCCTCGATGCCGCGACAAATCAAAGAGGCCTTCTTCTCATCGCGAGCCAACAAAACAACCCTCGCTCCCTGAGCAACGAAATGACGCACAATCGGAGCACCCAAAACACCGGTAGCCCCCGTGATAACAACAACACGGTCGGTGAGGTCGAAAAGATTTTTCATGATGTTCTATTTTTTGAAACCGAAATAATTGATCGCATTATTGTATGAAATATCTTCGACCATACGGCCTATGAAATCAAATTCAGAGGCCGGCAGCCTGCCCATAGCCAAATCTCGACCCAAAATATTACATAAAATACGTCGGAAATATTCGTGACGCGGATAACTCAATATGCTGCGCGAATCGGTCAACATGCCAACAAAATGAGCAAGCAAACTCGATGAGCTGAGAGCCTCGATTTGTGAGGTGATGCCATCGAAAGAGTCGAGAAACCACCACGCAGCACCATACTGCACCTTAGAGGGAGTGGGGCCTTGGTTGAAAGAAGCCGCCATCGTGGCCATTACCATAGTGTGACTTGGGTTGAGGTTATAGAGCACCGTTTTGGCCAATTGCCCCTCGCTAGCCAAACGCCCCAAAAAACGATGCCCGGCAGCGGAAATAGCCGCGTCGTCGATCGAATCATAACCAACGTCACACCCCATGCTCTCGAACATCGAACCATAGACATTGCGTCGAGGGCCGATGTGGAATTGTTGAGCCCACCCCTTATTGTAGTCCATCACGGCGAGAAAATGCAACATCGCGCTGCTGAAAACAGCCCTCTGAGCTGCCGACACTTGGCGACCCGAACGGGCGGCATCAAAAATGGCGGACACTTGATGCTCGGTGTAGGGCTCGCTATAGAAAGTGTCCAGACTATGGTCGGAAAGCAAACACCCATGAGCGGCAAAATAGTCGTGACGCTCCTCTAAGGCCAAGAGAAGGTCGCCCAGCGTGGTGATCGATCGCGAGCAGGCTTGCTCCAAAAGATCGAGGTAACTATTGTAGGCCGCAATGCTCGATAGATCGATCGCGCGGTCGGCACGCCAAGTGGGGAGCATACGCGTGGCAAAGGTCGAGCCACGTTGCTGCTCAGAGGCTAACGCCCGGTGAGCGGCCAAAGAATCGATCGGGTCGTCGCTCGTGCAAATTGTATGAACGTTAGATTGCGAGGCGATCGAGCGAGCCGTCAAGCCGTTGGCTATCACCTGATTGCACTGTTCCCAAATGCTCTGTGCGGTGCTGGGCGAAAGGCACTCATCGACCCCAAAAATACGTTTGAGCTCCAAATGAGTCCAGTGATAGAGTGGCCCGCGCATGGTGTAGGGCACCGTGTGGGCCCAAGCCATGAATTTATCGTGCCACGAGGCCGAACCCGTGATTAATCGTTCGTCGAGGCCATGGGCACGCATCGCACGCCATTTATAGTGGTCGCCGGCGAGCCACATCTGGCCGATATTTTCAAAATGAGTATCCTCGCTCAACGCTCGCGGGTCGAGGTGACAATGATAATCGACTATCTTTTGACCCTCGGCATGATCGTGATACAGGCGCCGAGCGTAGGGCGTGTCGAGCAAAAAATCATCGGAAATAAAGCTGCTCATTGCGTGTTACACATTTTTGATTTCTTTGAATCGAGGGACTAAAATTTTCATTGCACTCCACGCAATAAGATAGGCCAATGCGCAGATAAGAAAAACAATCGTATAGCCTGTTGTGAGCGAACCAGCCGCCTTCCAATAGTCGAAGATATAGCCCGCCCCCACATTGATTAGTACACCGCCCAAGCCGCCGGCCATGCCCCCTAGGCCAACAACCGAGGCTACCGCTTTTTTGGGGAACATATCGGACACGGTGGTAAAGAGGTTGGCGCTCCACGCTTGGTGGGCCGACGCCCCGATGCCGATGGCAATCACGGCAAACCAATAATTATAGCCCCCCAACCATTGAGCCGATAGGATAAAAAGTGGACACAGAGCAATGATAAACATGGCTCGCATGCGCGCCATATATGGCTCCATGCCGCGGTTGATAAAAACCTTAGGGAACCAACCCCCGCCAATGGATCCAACGCAGGTCATCGTGTAGAGCACGGCCAGCGGAATGGCAATTTGAGTGGTGGACATGCCATATTGCGCGCTCATAAAGGCGGGTAGCCAAAAGAGCAAAAACCACCACACGCCGTCGGTCATAAACTTACCAACAACAAAGGCCCACGTTTGGCGAAAGGTGAGCAATTTGCCCCAACTCATGCGTTTGGCATCTTGGTCGGCTTGGGCTTGATCGGCCGTTTGGTCGGCATTGATGTAGTCGTATTCGCCTTGCGAGAGTTGCCCTTTTTGTAGCTTTTGTAGCGGTGAACCGTAGATCAAAAGCCAAGCCACAAGCCACAAAAAGCCAATGCCCCCAATGATAATAAAAGCCATTTGCCAACCCCATGCCGCGGCAATAAAAGGTACGGTGAGCGGCGCTAGGATAGCACCAATATTAGAGCCTGAGTTGAAAATTCCGGTGGCCAAGGCGCGTTCTTTTTTGGGGAACCACTCGGCCGTGGCCTTAATGGCGGCAGGGAAGTTACCCGATTCGCCCACACCCAACACTCCGCGAGCAACCATAAAACCGGCTGTGCCACGCGAAAGAGCATGCACCATCGCACCCACACTCCACACGATAATGCTCCACGCATAACCACGACGAGTGCCTAAATAGTCGATCAAACGCCCTGCAAAAAGCATCGAAATAGCGTAAACAAAAGTAAAAACACCGGTGATACGGCCATAATCGGCCTCTGTCCAGTCGAATTGCAACGACAAGTCGTCTTTGAGCAACGATAGTACTTGACGATCGAGATAGTTGATCGTGGTGGCGAAAAATAGCAACGTACAAATAGTCCAACGATATTTTCCGATAGCTTTGTTGATCGTGTTTAATTGTTCCATTATCTTATGCTTTTTAGGATTGCAAATGTTTGATCGATCGTGTGGGCGATCTGATCCCAACTGTGAGCCTCGACCATCGCCCGAGGGAAGAGGTTAGAGCCCATGCCCACACACACCACGCCCGCTTTGAACCACGCGCCAAGGTTCTCCTTGGTGGCCTCGACGCCGCCCGTTGGCATGATCCACGACCAAGGGCAGGGGCCGAGGATCGACTTTACGAATTCGGGCCCGCCGGTAGAAGAACCGGGGAATATCTTCACGATTTCGGCCCCCAGCTCCTCGGCTTGATTGATCTCGCTCAGAGTGCCGCAGCCCGGAGCCCACAACACTTTGCGACGGTTGCACACCTTGCCCACCTCGGGGTTGAGTAGGGGCGAAACAACGAACGCTGCACCAAGTTGAATGTAGATTGCCGCTGTCGGAGCGTCGACCACCGAACCCACGCCAAGCATCATATCCGGCATCTGGCGGTGCGCCCATTGCGAAAGCTCGGCGAAAACCAAATGGGCAAAGTCGCCCCGATTGGTAAATTCAAAGGCACGAATGCCTGCGCGATGACAAATAGTGAGTATCTCTTTGCAGATCTCTATATCGGCGTTATAGAAAACGGGGATAATGCCTTGCTCCTTCATTTGCAGGGCTACTTGGATTCTATTCATTGTTTTATGTGCTATTAATGTTCTGTTTTTACTGTTTTTTCTTAGCGTGCCACACGTCCCGAGCTATCACCTTGCGCCAAGCGTTCGACTTCCTCCGGGCTGACTAGGTTGAAGTCGCCCTTGATTGTGTGTTTGAGGGCCGAGGCGGCTACGGCAAAGTCGAGTGCATATTGCTCGTCGCCCGGCTTGGTTAGTTGACCGAAAATCAAGCCTGCCCCAAAAGAGTCACCCCCGCCAACTCGATCCACAATATGGCTCAGGTCATATCGAGGTGAAACGTATAACTGTCTCCCGTCGAAAAGCACGGCTCCCCATGTGTTGTGCGAAGCGTTGATCGACCCCCGCAGGGTGATAGCCACTTTTTTGACACGCGGAAAGCGCGCCATCAGCTCTTTGGCCACACTCTCAAAGTGCGTGGCCTCCACCTTACCTTCGGTGTGCGTGACGTCGAACCCTTCGGCTTTGATGCCAAACACTTTTTCGGCATCTTCTTCGTTGGCGATCACCGTGTCGCACCACTCAACGATGGCAGGCATCACTTGGGAACATGATTTGCCGTATTTCCATAAGTTTTTACGATAATTAAGGTCGATGGATACCCTAAGCCCCATTTTCGAGGCGGCCTTCACCGCTTCTAGCGACACATCGGCCGCCGCTTGGCTAAGGGCCGGGGTGATGCCCGTCAGGTGGAACCAGTCGGCGCCGGCAAAGGCGGCCTGCCAATCGATCATACCACATTCGATGGTGGCAATTGAGCTGTGAGCCCGGTCGTAGATCACTTTGCTGGGGCGATTCACGGCGCCGGTCTCCAAGAAGTAGATCCCCAGGCGCTCGCCTCCATAGGCCATGTGCGTTGTTTGGACTCCATATTTATGTAGATCCATCACGCAGGCACGCGAAAGGTCGTTGCTTGGTATTCGGCTTACAAATTCGGCCTGCATGCCAAAATTAGCTAACGAAACGGCCACATTGGCCTCGCCACCGCCATAGGTAGCCTCGAAAGAGGTGGCTTGTGAAAATCGAAGGTAATCGGGCGTGGCCAAACGAAGCATGATTTCGCCAAAAGTTACTATTTTATTGTTCATCGTCTTATTTGATTGTTACCCTCAAAGGGTGATTAATACATATTGTTTGGTGTTCTACCATTTTTTTCCATTCGTCAAAAGTGACACCGGCAAGGCTCCATGCCGCGCCAATATAATAAGTGAGAGGTTGTTGCTCTTGGATTGTGGTCTGAAGAACTGCGTGATTTTGGAGTGTCATATTCTTGGAAATCGATTGCATAACGACGGCCAAAAAAATATTTCCATGTTTTTTGTCGGCATCTTCGCTCGTTATTATCGCTTGCGGAGTGGCTTCCCAAATGGTGCTTGGGCGAAGCGGAACGCCGGCCACGGCAGTGGCATTGCCGTCGAGGGTAGGGTAGCGGACTGTGATTCGATTGAAGTGGCTGTGTGCATCGATCGACACGGTGCGTTGCTCGGTGATGGTTTGCCGGCCTACTTTGTAGGGGGCGTAGCTCAAAGAGAAAGTTGTCCGAATGGGGCCGCTCTCTATTAGGCTTGCTTTTATGTAGTTGCGCGACATGGCCAGTGTGTCGCTCTCCACAATAGCCATCGCTCCTGCGCCCAGCGTGCGCCCCACTTTGTATCCGTCCATGCCTTGTCCGTGGTCGTTGTGGTAGTCGTTTTGGGCATACCAACGATCGAGCACCAAGCGATCTGTTTTTTTGCACCACACATCAATCCCGCTACTCACTTCGCCCGTTGCTTCGAGCGCCGGGCCATACATGCGATATGCCATTTTGTCGTTTTCCCAAGCCCAATCGTCCAAGCGTTCGGGAACCGCGCGCGCAAAAGTCAGCCGAGGATACTCTTCTCTCTCCCCGATATTGATAGTGTAGCATACGCTCGCCTTGCCCTCCACCCGGGCTTGGAAGAGTAGAGCTTGGGCGCTCACTTGCGAAGGGATTTGCTTGCCCTCGATGCTCACTACTATGTTTTGTGGGCAGGCTTGCGGCAATCTACTTATGATCTCTTGCCAAGGAATTTCAATGGTTTGGGCTTGCCTGGCTATTCGGGTCGGGTTGCTCACCTTGACTGTGATTTGGTCGCTTTTGGCGTTCGCCACTAGGGGCAAAAGAGCTAAGACGAGCAAAGAGAATATTATTTTTTCTAACGTTTTCATCTACTGTTTTTCTGATCTGATTGATGATTTTCTGATGATTAATTTTGGTTCGATCACTTTGTTTTCTACCGTTTTGCCATCGATCAAATCGATCAACATTTCGCAAGCCGTGTGCCCCATTATTGAGCCAAATTGATCGACCGAGCTAAGGGCAGGTTCAATCACCTCACAAAACGGTTCGTTGGCAAAACCAACGATGGCCGGCACGGCGAGGCCTTGTTTTTGGAACTCTTTGATCGCGCCAAGCGCCACATAGTCGCCCGAACAAAACAGAGCTTCCGGAATATCGTTACGCGCTATCATATCGCGCGCAAATTCGCCTCCACGCTCCTCGGTGGGTGCTCCTTGAAATATCCACTGCCCGGGAATGCGCAATCCGTGTTCGTGCATTGCGGCCAGATAGCCCTGTTGACGATCATACCAAATGCTCACATATTGCAGCCCACAGAGGTGATAGATCCGCCGAAAGCCTTGGTCGAGCAAGTGTTGCGTAGCGGTTTTGGCTCCCATAAAGTCGTTGATGCGCACACTCACCGCGTTGATGTCGGTCGACGTTCTATCGAATTGCACGAGCGGCACATTGAGCGCGTTGTAGTATTCGTGCGACGCGTCTTGGCCTGCAAGCGAAGCAATTACGCCGTCCACCTTGCCGCTGAGTTTGCTCATCAAGCGTTGTTCGGTCTCCACCAAGTTTTTGCTTTGAGCAATAATCACATCATAACCTTTGGCCGAGGCGTAATCTTCGATCCCCTCGATCACGGTGGCAAAGAACGACCGCGAAATGAGCGGCACAACCACGGCGATCGTGTTGCGCCGCCCGCTTTTGAGGTTGCGGGCCATTTGGTTGGGCACGTAGTTGAGCTTTTGGGCCAACTCTTTGATTTGACGTGTACGCTCTTCGCTTATAGATTTGCTGCCATTGAGCGCGCGCGAAACTGTGGAAGGGGCAACTTGTAGTTGTTTGGCTATCGAAGCGATCGATATGTTCTGTTTTTTGACCATTGTCAGTTTTTTTCTATATCATTTTTACGTTTTAGTGCTTCCAAGAAATAGTAATCCGCATAAACCAATGGAGTGTCAATTTCGCCATTGCCGGGTGCGTTGCCGGTGGAGTGCATCAAGATGAAATTGCCATTTTCGCCACGCGGCGCTGTGTATTCTTTGGACGCCAACGAAGATACGACTTTATCTGCTAACTTTTTATATTTTTTAGCGTTTTTTGGCGAAAATGTCGATAATTCATACATTGCCGAAGCGGCGATAGCGGCAGCCGAGGCGTCGCGGGGCTCAACAGTGCCCACTTGTGGGTATTTTCCGTCGGCAGGATTGGCCGGTGCGTCGAAATCCCAGTAAGGTACAAGGTCGGCAGGCATGTTTTTATGTTCAAAAATGTAGGCTGCAATTTTTTCGGCTTGTGCCAAGTATTTTGGGTCGCGCGTATATCGATAGCACAGCGTGTAGCCATAGAGGCCCCAAGCTTGTCCGCGAGCCCAAGCCGACTCGTCGGCATAGCCTTGCGCGGTGTAACGTCCACGCACGGCGCCCGAGAGTGGGTCGTAGTCCACCACGTGATAGCAACTCATATCGGGGCGATAGTGGTTTTGCATTGTTTTGTCGGCGTGCGAAACGGCAATCTTCCAAAAAGTTGAATCGCCACTCATTTTTGTGGCCTCGAACATCAATTCGAGGTTCATCATATTGTCGATAATCACGGGGCACAACCAACCGCGACTTTTGTTCCACGATTGGATCAGACCTGCCCCTTGGCGATAGCGTGTGGTGAGGCTTCGGGCCGCTGTGATGATTACGTCTTTGTAGTGCTCGTTGCCAGTGAGGCGCAACCCGTTGCCAAAGCTACAAAAGATCATAAAACCGATGTCGTGGTTGCCGGTATAGTTTTTGATATGCTCCATTCCTTGGGTGTATTTGATGGCCGATTCTTTCCATTTATTTTCGCCTGTCAATTCATAGAGATACCACAAAGAGCCGGGATAAAAGCCACTAGTCCAGTCATATAGGGTGGTGAAGGCGGTCGATTTGCCATCGGCGGCTATTTTGCGAGGGCTCACCATTGTGGCGAAGGTGTCGGTCTGGGCCACCATGAGCGAGACTTGCTCGGCGGCATTTTTCACGCATTTTTCCACTAAATTATTTTGAGCGAAAAGGCTACCCGTAGCCATTAGTGTGAGCGCTAGGGTGAAGATAGTTTTTTTCATACTTTTAGTTTTTTTATATCTGTGATTATTTTTTTTTATACCTATTATAATATGGTGTCAGCGATAATTCGGCTCATTTGACGCCGTGATTGATCAATAAAGCATGGATTTAGTGCATTCGTTTGCACAAATATATAAATATTTTCTCAAAAACATACAAAATCTTTTGTTTTCTGATAAAAAAATAATATATTTGCACAAACGATTGCCTAAAACAGCATCATAAAACGATAATACTATGAACAACAAAATCACATATACCGAGCGGTATGCCTCGCACCCACTCGATGCCAAGAGTTACGACACAGATCGCCTGCGTAAGGAGTATTTGATCAACAATCTTTTTTCGCCCGATCATATCGAATTGGTGCTCAGTGCCTATGATCGTTTGATCGTTGGTGGTGTGATGCCTGTGGGGCAACCATTGACCCTCTTGGCGATAGACCCTTTGAAGTCCGATTTTTTCCTCTCGCGTCGCGAGCTTGGTATTATCAACGTTGGTGGTCGTGGCTCGGTGAAGATTGGTGGCGAAACTTTTGACCTCGATTTCAAAGAGGCGCTCTATCTGGGTAGCGCCGATCAAGACGCTGTTTTTTCGAGCGCAGAGGCCAATAATCCGGCTCTGTTCTATATTAATTCGGCGCCTGCTCATCGAAATTATCCTAACCGTAAGGTGACTAAGGCCGATGGGATTTCGGTGGAGATGGGCTCGCTCGAAGAGTCTAACCATCGAGTGATCAACAAGTTGATCGTTAGCCAAGTGTTGCCCACTTGCCAATTGCAAATGGGTATGACCGAGCTCAAACCGGGTTCGGTGTGGAACACCATGCCTGCCCACACTCACAATCGTCGAATGGAGGCCTACTTCTATTTTGAAGTGCCCGAGCAACACGCCGTGTGCCATTTGATGGGTCAGCCGCAAGAAACTCGCCATATTTGGCTCCACAACCACGATGCGGTGATTTCGCCACAGTGGTCGATTCACTCAGCCTCGGCAACCCATAACTACACCTTTATTTGGGGTATGGCCGGCGAGAATCTAGACTATGGCGATCAAGATATTTGCCCAACAACGAATTTGAAGTAATTGGGGGTGCCTTTATTTTGAGGGATAAAGGGTGTTTTGGCCATCAGACCAAAATTCGCTTGGCGAAATGCAATTTTCCGAAGGCCGCAATAGTAAAAAAAATCAAAAAAAAGATAACGAAATGAAAAATTTATTTGACCTAACTGGCAAGGTGGCTTTGGTTACCGGTGCCACTCATGGACTGGGAATGGCAATGGCAACGGCGCTGGCCGAGGCTGGCGCGGTGTTGGTGGTGAACGACCTCTCGCGCGAAAAGCTCGATCACGCCATCAAAGAGTACGCCTCGCATGGCATCAAGGCGCATGGCTATATTTTCGATGTGACCAACGAAGAGGCTGTCGTTCAAGCTGTTGCGCAGATCACAAAAGAGGTTGGCGCGATCGATATTTTGGTCAACAATGCGGGTATTATCAAGCGAGTGATGGCTCTCGATATGTCGGTGGCCGATTGGAATGCGGTGATCAATGTCGATTTGACGGCTCCTTTTATTGTTTCTAAGGCCGTTGCGCCACAGATGATTGCGCGCAAAGGGGGCAAGATTATCAACATTTGCTCGATGATGAGCGAATTGGGTCGCAACAGTGTGTCGGCCTACGCGGCAGCCAAGGGCGGGCTGAAGATGCTGACACGCAACTTGGCCACCGAATGGGCCGAGCACAATATTCAGGTGAACGGCATTGGCCCCGGTTATTTTGCAACGGCGCAAACGGCTCCCCTGCGCGAGAATGGCCACCCGTTCAACGATTTCATTATCAGTCGTACTCCGGCGGCTCGTTGGGGTTTGCCCGAAGATTTGGCCGGCACGGCAGTCTTTTTGGCTAGCGATGCTTCTAATTTTGTGAGCGGACAGGTGATTTATGTCGATGGAGGTATTTTGGCCTCGCTCGGCAAGGCTTCTAACGAATAGAGTGCTATTTCTGCCCGCGGCGCTAAAAAAGCCTTCGCAGGAGTCGCAATATTTATTTCGGGGTGTACTATTTAATATAGTACACCCCGAAATATTATAGATCAATAATTATTAAATTTTTTTGCATATTTAGTAAAAAAATTCGCTAATGTGCTGTTTGTTAATTTTTTGTGAAAAAGTGATTATTTATTTGTATAATAGAAATATTAATTTTATATTTGTGCAAACGAATGCACAATGAGTGACATTAAAGCATTAAAAAGTAACTGAAATATGGATTGCGAATTAATTATCTAGTGAATTATATATAGTCGTGCAAACGATTTCGTTACTAATTTATTTTAATAAATAGCGATCAACGAAAAAAACAGAAAGGGGTACCCCTTTCTGTTGCCCCCCCTCGAAGAGGGGGGCAACAGAAAGGAACTTACAAGCCCCTTGTCGAGCAAAATAAAATGTGACTTTTGGTGGAATTAAAGAGTTCCGTTCCGCCAAGGGCAATGAAAACAAGGTAATAAAAAGTAGAACTCGGTTAATTTAATCAAACTTTCTTATGAGAAATTTTTCCTCTATCAGAAAAGCAAGGATTATGGCTTTGGCTGTACTTCTTGGAGCTACATTGGTGGGTCTACCCCAATCAATGGCAGCGCCTGTCGAAAATTCTTGGACTGCCGAGCAAGCGGTTCAAAAAGTGACAGGTAAAGTTATTGATGAGCAAGGTCAACCAATGGTTGGAGTTGTTGTTGCCCTAAAAGGCACTCAAAAAGCAGTGGCCACTGATGTAAATGGCGTTTTTGAACTTAATGCAGCGCAAGGTCAAACTTTGCATTTTTCTTACATTGGTTACAAACCGATGGATCGTACGGTTGCCGGTTCGACAATGGAGGTGACGATGGACGTCGACGCCCAATCGTTGGAAGAGGTAGTCGTTGTGGGCTACGGCAAACAAAAGAAGGTCAACCTATCGGGCTCTGTTGTCTCGATTGATATGGCCAAGATCAACGAATCTCGTCCGTTGACCAACGTTTCGACAGCTTTGGCCGGTATGGCTACCGGTGTGTCGGTGACCTCGTCGAGCAATGCTCCGGGTGACAATGCAGCCTCGATCCGTATCCGTGGTCAGGGTACACTCAACAACTCTTCGCCGCTCGTTATTATCGATGGTGTGGAGGGTAGTATAAGTAGTGTCTTGCCACAAGATGTAGAGACGATGACCGTGCTCAAAGACGCCGCTTCTTCTTCTATCTATGGTTCGCGTGCCGCTAATGGCGTTATCCTGATCACCACCAAAAGAGGTAAGGCGGGCACTAACGGCAAGAGCAACGTTAAGTTCGACTATAATGGTTATGTGAGTTTTGAGAATGCTTCAAACATGGTTGTTCCGGTGAGCAATTATGCCGATTACATGGGCTTGATAAACGAAGGTTTTGCCAATTCAAAGATCGCCAAACCTTATTCGCAATCAACCATTGACCTTTGGCGTGCAAACGAAGGTGTGGACGAATATAAATATCCAAATACAGACAACTTCAAGGCAGTGTTTGGCAATACCGGTGTTTCGCACCAACATAACTTTGCCGTCAGTGGCGGTTCGGATCGCATCAACTTCTACACTTCATTTGGCTACATGAAAAACGAAGGTGTGGTGGAAAATACAGATTACGAGCGTTTTAGCTTGCGTGCCAATGTCGAGGGAAAGGTGACCAAATGGTTGACTTTGGGTACAAATATCAGTGGCTATATGGGCAAAAAGAATATCAACGCCGAAAGTTTGGGCGATGTGTTTAACTACACCACTCAATCGATGCCGGGTATGATATATCGTTCGGCCGATGGTCGTTACGGTGCTCCGCACTCGTCTGAGGAGGACGTTCAGTCTAACAACGTCTTGGAACGCCTCAATGCTCGCGATGGTAAGAACGAATATCGCAACGTGAAAACTCGTTTCTATGTCACCATTTCGCCTGTTAAGGGCTTGTCTTTCACCGGTTCATACACTTACGAATACAACGATCAAGATCGTTGGTCGAAACCGGTGCCAATCGACAAATGGAACTTTATGAACGAAACGATTGCCGTGAATGGTAATCCGAAGACCTCGATTAATACTTATAATTGGAAATCGAACCGCGAATTTATGGACGGTGTGATCCGTTATGAAAACAGTTGGTTAGACAATCGTTTGGATTTTGGGGTTATGTTTGGTGCCAGTCAAGAGCAATATGAATCGCACAACTATTCATCGTCGAAGACCGATTTGATCGACCCTAGTATCGACGTGATTGGCGGTGCAATTGGCGACGCTTCGGCAGGTGGTGGCAAGAGCGACTGGGCTATGCGTTCATATTTTGGTCGTGTTAACTTTGGTTGGGACAACAAATATTTGTTGGAATTTGACTTCCGTTCTGATGCTTCGTCGCGTTTTGTGCCAAGCAAACGTTGGGGTTTCTTCCCTTCGGCTTCCGTGGCTTGGCGTTTAGATCAAGAGAACTTTATGAAAGAGGCCACGTGGCTCAATTCGTTGAAACTTCGTGGATCATACGGTGCGCTGGGTAATAACTCGGTGGGTAACTATGATGCAATATCGAACTACAACACAACGAACTACATTTTGAACAATGCCGTCACGCTCGGCATGTCACAAACGGCACTTGCCAACTCTATGTTGACTTGGGAAACCACTTATGTAGGCAATGCGGCTATTGACTTTAGTATGTTCGACAGTCGTTTCTATGGGACTTTGGAGTATTTCAACAAGACAACCAAAGATATTTTGATCGACTTGCCGGCTCCAGGCGTTCACGGTAATGCCGATATTCCGAAACAAAACAGTGCCGAAGTGCTCAACACCGGTATCGAAGTGATGCTCGGTTGGCGCGATCGCGTTGGTGACTTCTCGTACGGTATTTCGGGTAACTTCACTTGGGTGACCAACAAGGTGACTAAATTCAAAGGCGACGAACGTCAATACAGCGGTAACTCATTTATCCAAGAGGGTTTCCCAATCAACGTACAATTCTTGCGCCCTGTGGATCGTATTCTGCAAACAGATGAAGATATGATGATTGTGAAGGCGATGCTCGACAAAGAAAAAGCCGCTGCCGCAGCCGAAAACCGCAAAGAGCGCAAAGTGTTTGAATACGGTACACCGGAAAAAGGTGACCTGCTCTACATAGATGCCAATGGTGACGGCATTGTCAACGCCGACGACCGCCAAGTGTATGGCAAGGGTCCTAACCCACAATTCTTGATGGGTGCCAATTTGGAATTTGCATGGAAGGGTATCGATCTATCGATTTTGCTTCAAGGTGCATGGGGTATCCAAGGCTACTTTACCGATTTTTCATATCGTCCGATTGCTCGTCGAGGCAATATGTTGAACCGAGACATTTGTGATGGTCGTTGGTATGAAGGGCGCACCGATGCTCGTTTCCCTCGTTTGCTCGAAGCCGGAGACACACGAAATCAAAATGCTTCTGATTTTTGGTTGAGCGACAAATCGTACTTCAAAATTCGCAACATTCAATTGGGTTATTCATTCCCTAAGGCATGGATGAATAAGATGAAATTTGAACGTATCCGTGTATATGTTAGTTTGGAAAACTACTTCACCTTTACCGACTATCCCGGTCTAGACCCCGAAATAGGCGGAGTGGGCTACCCAACGATGAAACAAGCAACCATCGGTTTGAACATTACTTTCTAAGTAGAAACATAAAAATTAGCATACATTATGAAAAAAATATTATTTGCAGCAATAGGTATTGCTCTTAGTCTATCCTTCACCGGATGCTATGACTTGAACCGTGCGCCTTACGACAAGGTGTCTTCGGCCTCATTCTGGAAGACAGAGGCTCACGTCAACCAAGGGTTGATGGGTATATACAGCGACCTGAGAAATGGTAACACATTTGGTATGGCCTTCTGTGATGATGGTATGTCGGATATTGCTTTTGGTTACTATGAAAATTTTGTTCGTGGCACACACACTGACCGTAGTGGTGATGTGATAAACAGATGGCAAAGCTTATACGACGGCGTGGGGCGAGCCAATACCGCGATCCAAAATATCGTAAAAACTGATCTTGCCGCCGACAAAAAAGAGCTCTACACGGCCGAGGCTAAGTTCCTTCGCGCTCTGTATTACTTCTCGTTGACCGATTACTTTGGTGATGTGCCGCTTTATGACGAAACAACTATTCTTTCAGAAAGTTTCGCCAGTATGAAAAAACCTCGCACACCGATCGCTGACGTTCGTGCCTTTATACTCAAAGATTTGGCCGAAGCGCAAGCTAAATTGCCAGTCAAATGGGACGATGCAAACTATGGTCGTGCCACCAAGGGCGCTGCCTACGCTTTGGCGGGCAAGGTGAACCTTTATGCCAAGAATTACGCAGCATCCAAAGCAGCTTTCGACGAAATCGTGACCGACCCTAGCGGTAAAGGTTATGGCTACAAATTGGCTGACGACTTCGCAAAACTCTTTACACCCGAAGGTGATCAAGGGGCCGAAATGGTGTTTGCGATCCAAAACCAAGGTGGTGTAGGTCAAAATTATGGTATGGCAATGTGTTTCCGTTTCGGTACACGTAGTACGTTTGGTAGTTGCTGGAGTTCGGTCACACCGACCGTCAAATTGGCCGACATGTACGAACGTGCCGATGGCCGTCCATTCAACTGGAATGATTTTGTGCCAGGCTTCAACGAAGATAATGCTGTGAAAGATAAAGCTTTCCGTGCTACTTTGAGCGCAAAAGGTGATAAGGTAACCACCTACCCGAGCGCCTTGGCCGAGATCAAAAAGGCATACGCCGATCGCGACCCACGTTTGAATCAATCACTCATTGTCCCTTACTCAGAATATATGGGTTGGAACGCCAACAAAGAAAAGCTGATGACCTACGTTGTGGCCAAAGGTGTCAAAGAAGGCAATGGCTTCATCCGATTAGATCAAGGCAAGGATAGCTATCTTTTCCGTAAATTCGTGCCGGAAGGTGATATGCAGGGGCAAATCGTCGACCGCTCTCACACGCCAATCAACTTCCCGCTCATTCGCTATGCTGATGTGTTGCTGATGTTGGCCGAAGCAGAAAACGAACTTGGCAATCAAGATGTTGCTATTGGCTATATCAACCAAGTGCGCGCTCGTAAATCGACTCACATGCCGGCCCTAAATTCAGGCCCATCGTTCCTTGCCGTGTCGGGCAAAGATCAAGTCTTGAATCGTATTATGCGTGAACGTGCTGTTGAACTGGCTGGCGAAGGTCATCGCTTTAGCGATATTCGCCGTTGGGGCAAAGGCGTCGAATGGTTGAACTACGACGAAGTGGAATTTACCGGCAAATACATGCACAAACACGTCTTCAAAGATCGTGACTACTTGTGGCCGGTGCCGGGAACTGAAATCGAGAAAAATGCTTCGCTCGCACCAAACAACCCGGGTTGGTAGTGAAAGTGAGGTGAAAATCTCGCAAATCGCCACAGTGTGGTGGTAAAAACAAAAAAAGCACACCGTAAATTTGTAATTTAGGTGTGCTTTTTTTATCTTTAAGGGGCTTTGGATGGCGAGGAGGGCTGTGACAGGCGTTTCTTTGGCGGTAGAAGCTTTACCTTGAAGTAAATAAGAATTTCAAGATCCGAAGTACGGTGAAGAAAAAACAATTTTGAAGTTACATTTATAAAATAATTTAATGATGAAAAAAAAATTAACCACATTGCTGCTCGTGCTCACTGTGATGTGTAGCGCGCTCGGCGCGTGGGGCTACGAAAAAAAAGATATGCTCACCCGGGCCGCTTCGCTCGACGAGGTGAAGGCCGCTCTGGTGGTCGATCAAGCATGGGTTCCTTACCCCGCCTATACCGATCGTCAGGGGTGGGACAAGTTGACGGGTGACTATAAAAATGACCTGATTAGTGCCGGCGAGCGCTCGCTCAACTATGTGTGGCAAGTGGTTCCTGCCACCTCGTATCTGGAATTTGAACGTTCGGGCAACAGACGAGTGATGGAGCGTCCGTTGGGCGAAAACATAGGGGCGATCACCAACCTCTTTTTGGCCGAAATGGCCGAGGGCAAGGGGCGCTTTATGGATCAATTGATCAATGGCGTCTTTTCGATCTGCGAGATGACTTCGTGGGGGGCGTCGGCGCACTTGGTGGTGATGCCACATAGACGCGCCTTGCCTTCCTACAAAGAAAATATACTCGAATTGGGGCAGGGCGACCTAAGCTCGCTCCTCTCGTGGGTCTATTTCTACCTCAAACCATCGATGGACAAGGTCGATCCGATTATTGCCGAACGTTTGCGCGCGGAACTCGAACGACGTATGCTCACCCCATATCTAGAAAATACATATTGGTGGCAAGCCTTTGATGCCAAGCCAACAACGATGGTTAATAATTGGAACGTGTGGTGTAATTTCAATGCCCTGCAATGCTTTATGTTGCTCGAAAACGATCGCGATCGCTTGGCGAGGGCTGTCTATCGCACAATGACTTCGGTCGACAAATTTATCGACTATTCAAAATCGGACGGCGCGTGCGAAGAGGGCCCTTCCTATTGGGGGCATGCGGCCGGCAAGATGTACGACTACTTGCAATCGCTCTATATGATCACCGGTGGCAAGGTTTCGGTTTTCGATCGGCCACAGATTCGCGCCATGGGCGAATATATTGTCAACGCCTATGTGGGCGATGGCTGGGTGGTGAATTTTGCCGACGCTTCGGCTCAGGCAGGGGGCGAGGCTGGCGTGATCTATCGCTTTGGTCGCGCGGTTGGTAGCCGGAAGATGATCAACTATGCCGCCACACAAAGCAAAGAGAAGTTGGGCTCGACACGCGATATTTTCCGCACCCTGCAAACGATGCTCACGGCCGAAGATTTTGCTAAGCTCGCGAGCCAACCATTGATCAATTCAACGGTGTGGTACCCACAAACTCAGGTAGCCTTTATCAATGAACCTCAAAGCGGATTCTTTGTGGCCACCAAGGCGGGGCACAACAATGAAAGTCACAACCACAACGATATAGGTACGCTGTCGGTCTATCTCAACCATACGCCGATCTTGATCGATGCCGGCGTGGGCACTTATACTCGTCAAACATTTTCGTCCGAGCGTTACGATATTTGGTCTATGCAGAGCGAATATCACTCCCTGCCGATGATTAATGGTGTGGGGCAAAAATTTGGCCTGCAATACAAAGCCAACGATGTGACCTTCGACGAGCGTAAACTGACTTTTTCCAGCAACATTGCTGCCGCTTATCCTTCACAGGCGGGTGTGAAAAGCTACGTGCGCACCGTGAGTGCCACTTCGGCCAAGGGTGGGGCAGTGGTGGTGGAAGATCGCTTTGCGCTTGCCGATGCTGTGGCGCCGATTGTCGAACACTTTATGACTTGGGGCTCCATTTCGATCGCCACACCGGGGGTGGTGAAAATCGATGTCCGTGGACAAAAAGCTGCACTACATTATGATGCTCGCCTCTTTGTCCCTTCCATCGACACGGTGAAACTGCCCGATAGTCGCCTGTCTTCGGTTTGGGGGCCCGAAATTTATCGCCTCGCCTTGACTGCTAAATCTACTCCGCTAAGTGGCAAATATACATTCATCATCAAAAAACAATAAACCATTGAAAAAATATATCTCTATACTGGTTCTGTCGCTGGTTTTTTCTAGCGTAGCTTTTGCTGCTCGCCCAACGCCCAAGGCGTCTGTCTTGACTAGCGCTCAGGCCGATCGTGCGGCATGGGTCGATATGCTGTGCCGGATTTCGCGCCCCGTACTTTCTCATCTATCTAGCGGCACCCTCCACAGCGCAATGCCGGTGGAAATGCCATCAGATCGTTCGTATGGCGATCGCACCCCTCTCGCTCACCTAGAGGCCGTTGGGCGCACCATATGCGGCCTTGCTCCGTGGCTCGAATTGCCTGCCGACAAAACTGCCGAGGGGGTGCGTCGTGCCGAAATGTTAGATCTAGCTCTTGCCGCTTTGACAACGATGGTCGACAGCGCCTCGGCCGATCATATCGACTTCACAACGGCCAATCAAAATCTGGTTGATGCCGCTTTTTTGGCCCAAGGCTTGATGCGTGCACCGAAAAATTTGTGGGCAGGGCTCGACTCGCTCACTCAGAGGCGCATGGTCGAACATTTGCGCAGCACGCGTCGTTTCCGCGCCAACGAAAATAATTGGTTGCTTTTTAGCGCCATGATTGAGGCTTTTTTCCACTCCATCGGCGAGCCTTATGATATTATGCGCGTTGACTACCCGGTGCGCGAACATCAGGCGTGGTATAAGGGTGATGGTGCCTATGGCGATGGGCGTAATTTTCATTGGGACTACTACAATAGCTTTGTTATTCAGCCCATGTTGGTGGATATTGTGGGTGAAATGAGTCGATTCTATCCTGGTTTGCAGAAAACGACGATGGAGCGTGCCGCTCGTTATGCCGAGGTGCTCGAGCGTCAGATTTCGCCCGAAGGGACGATTCCTGCCATCGGACGGTCGTTGCAATATCGCACCGGTGCCATGCAGGTGCTTTCTCAGATGGCGCTTTTGAATGCTTTGCCGCGTGATTTGAGCAAGGGGCAAGTTCGTGCCGGGTTGACTGCTCTTTTCCATCGATTTATGGACGCCGAGGGTACTTTTGATTCGGCGGGTTGGTTGCGTTTAGGTTTTTGTGGTTGGCAGCCCGACATTGCCGAGGCGTATGGTTGCACGGGGAGTTTATATTTGGCCACGGTTGGTTTTTTGGCATTGGGTTTGCCTG
>JAVWYC010000010.1:0-20456 GCA_036661755.1 Mucinivorans sp.
GAGGTAAGACTACTGACAAAGCCACTGACAGGGGTAGAGGTTAAACTCACAGTAATCCACGCATTACCATCGTTGGTCACACTCCAAGGAGTAGCCACATTAGATGAAATTACTTGAATCTGTTGTACGGGAGCCGCAGTGGTTGCAAACGGTGCTGTAAATTCCGACGCGAAGCCAAATTCAGTAGTGGCGAGTGTGATTGTGTGTATCTGATTGGAAGCCAATGTAAGTCCACCGGTTGGCGTACTGAAATACATAGTTCCTGTACCGCTCGGTGTTGTTGTATAATCAACGCTTATCATCTCTTTGTATTGATCCAAAGTGCATGGCGAGACCACAGCCTCGAAGAGGCCCGTTAAGCCAGTACCACTACTGCGATGCATTGTTATCGTACTTGCTGTCGATGATGGCGTCAAGTCACCTGTGGCAATGTTCATTGTGAACGATGCCGGGCAGAGTAGCGATTTAACAGCCGTAATGCCGGATATTGTTTTTCCGTTGTATGTGGTTGGCAGGGTGACGTTAACTTTCAGTAGCGTTAGTTTGTTGATAAATGTCAGATCGATTTTATTGCCCTTAGCCGGTTCGTAACCAGTGGCAAGCGAGCCTTTGCCCCACATCAAATAGTCGCTACTTATAATGCCTGCACTTTGGTCGACCCTAGGGGTGAAAGGTATGCTCAGAGCATCAGTTAATGCTGAATTATAAGGGTAATAGGCATATGCGTCCACCTTGCGCCAGGTGAGCGGATTGGTGAGCGAGGCTGCGTTCCAGCCTGTTGCTGTTTTGGTGTAGAGGTGATTGTCTGTTTGGTTACCTTTGGCTATTGGCGATGTCGCGGCAGTGTTGTCCATGTTCCACTCAACTAAGTACAAGCCAATTTTGTCGCCCGTTTCAAAGGCGGAAGTTGTGCCGGTAAGCGACACACGGCTTTTTGGGTCAGATATCACATTTTGCTGAGTTGTTTGATCGGCAATTGAAGTGGTTATATCCACCGTTCTGACTTGTGTTTTGTCTGGTAGCGGTTGATTATCTTTGGCACACGAGCATAGAACGAATGCCATCGCTATCAAAGCCCAACTGTTGTTTTTTACTAGTATTTTCATCATCTTGATCGAAAAATTATCTTTTTCTTATCTCTTGGTTTGTCTTATTGTTTGTCGTCTTCCACGATGTCGCCTGTGTGAATGTAACTATCGTAGCTCCAGTCAAGAAGTTTACTACCGGCCAAGCGTAGACGTTTTTGTTCGTCGAAAGTTACTTGTAAGTTTTGTTGTGTGCCTTGTGTTAAGTTCAATTCAGTGCTCAAATTAAGCAGGAATAACCCTTGCGAGGCATCATCGTACAGGACAATAACGCGCAAAAACATAGCATTGCTCGCTATTGTTTGAGGAACCACAATAGCTTCATAGACCATAAAGTTATCTGACGCGATGGTCTCTTGTCCTAGATATAAAGGTTTGATTATCTGGCTACTATTTGCTTTGGCGCTCAACACGTCGGTATTGAAATTATATGTTGATTGCACATTTGTGTTATGTATGTCAATGGTTGTGATTGGTGTTGTGGTATTGAGTCTTTTACCGTCAATGTCCACTGGTATAGCTAGCTGAATCAGCAGGCGAGTAAGCTTGTGATTGAAGACCAAATTAGAGGTCGCTCTTGTGTTATTGGGAGTTACGTCTGAGGTACGTGCCACCAGAAAATCACTGGCAGTCACATTGGCTGCCGTTGATTGATCTATTTTGATATCCCAAGGGTATGCCGCTGCGTCTTGCTTGACGGCCACTGAATTGATTTGGCTGTCATAAGGGAACACGCCCCACAGATCAACATTTGTGTTGCGATATGGGAAGAAGATTGTTCCGCTAGGTATACCGGCCGAGGTGGTGAATTTCGCTGTCACGGCTGCGTATGTGTATGGCAAATTGTCGTAGGTGAACTTGCCATGTGTATTACCATTAAGTTTAAGCTCCCCGGAGGCAAGGCTGACAAAAAGACCAAATTGATCACCATTCACCCAAGCACTTTTGCTCGACGAAGCGTTGGGTGCCTTTGAAACGGGTGCTTTTTCTTGGCCTGCGCCCTGCTGGATTGATGTTTCAATCAACAGAGGCATGGTGGTGCCTGTCTCTGCTTTTTGCGTCGCCTCTTTTTGGCAACTCACAATGAGCGTGAGCGCGAGACTTAATAAAGATGATATTCTAAATACTCTTTTCATATCTTATTTTTTCGGCTTTTTGTGCCGTTTTGCTTACGGGTTCCTATAATGTACCTAAATCCATTGTTGTTGGGCTATAAACCCTAGCGCTGACTAGCGTTTTTGAGTCTAACGAAGTATCGCCGTTGAAAAATTCTATTTTTGTGATTTTGAAGCCATAGTCGTATGGCGATGAACTTTTCTCGGTAAAGTAAAATGAACATTTCCCACCGCTAACAGAAACTGAGCCTGCCACATCGCTGTTTTTAATGTCATAAACCGTAGCACTTTCGTCCGTTGTTACTTTCACTCTATTGCATTGTGCTAGATTTGTTATATCGCTTGGTGTGATCGAAAAAACAGTAGTAATGCGGTTTGTAAAGTCTTGCGTTACGGGAGTGCCGCCTACCCAATCGGTGATAGTGCTGCCTGTGAGTAATATCTCTGAGTTAGAGACCATGGTGAGCTCCATTTTGTGTATTGTCCCTTCCTTTGTCTGTGTACTGTTCGCGCCAAAAAGAGCGGCAGGTACTTTGTAGACCATTTCTCGCGAAACATTCTGTGGGTCGGTGAAATTGAGTTTGAAGGTGATCAAATTATCTGCAATGGTGAATGTTTGAACTGGCAATATGAGCGCGTATTCGTATGTAATCACTTCGCCTACTGTTGTTTTGCCTGTTGTGATTATAGGGGTGATTGCAGCTTTTGTGGCAGTGGCGGTTGTCACTACGCCCGTGCTCATGTTGAAAGTTGTGTTAGTGGCTACGTTGTTGAATTTCAACTCTGTCACATCGCTCACCGCTTTACCGCTAAGCGAGGTTGGAATGTGCAGAATTAGTTCTATCCTAGAAAATTTATGCTTAAAGATAAGCTCTACCGGCTTCGAGCTCACCGCCACACCGTCGGCTCCGGTGGAAGTCCAGCAAAGATCCGATGCCGCCATTTGTGCTGTGGTAGCTTGATCTGTCGCAATATTGAAAGGGCACGCCGTGACGCTCGTCACGGTGGTTATATAGGGTGAATAGGCAAAAATGTCGACATTCCATACAAAATCCTTTGTATAATAAACCGGAGGGGTAGTCATTAGCGTTCCCGCTGCATCGGCCGTAAAGCATACGTTATTGGCTGTGTTGCCGCTAACGCCCAGCGTTCCATGGGTTGAAGCCGCCGTAAAGTCAACCATATAGAGCCCCACTTTGTCGTCTTTGAAGAAGTTAACATACTTGTCTACCTTTGAGCTGGGTGCGCTAGCTTGTGTTGGTGGTGCGACAAAGCGTCCGTCGATTTGTATTGCGTATAGATCACGATCTAGTGGCTTCGTTTTCTGGCACGCAGTAGCCACGGCGGCAAGGGTGGTCGAGGCAATTAGTAATATTAAAAATCTTTTCATCATGCTATTCATGCTATGTTCTAAAAGTTCATGCTCGGTCGTTTTGTTGAGATCAAAAAAAGCGAGAGTAAAGCTTTTCTTTTAATTTATTGTGGTGTCACAATGCCAGTGGTGGCGTCAATTGTGGCTATCGTTGTTGCGTAGTTCGGATTGGTCGGATTACCTTTGATCCGTATTTTATTGCTTGAGGTAAGTTGAGGTTGAACTGCGGCTCCTGTCAAAGTGATCCCTTCCAGATAGTATCCCCAATCCGGAATTTTGTAGATCAAAACTAATTTATCGGCTTGATAGCTTACCTCGGCGGCCAATGTTAGGCCATCGATGGTGAGTGTAGCTTTTGTGATGGCTCGATATTCGGCTGTTGCATTAGTGACGGCGATATACATTTTGCTTGTCACCACGCCGTTAGCGTTGATGGTTTGACTCACGCCGGCGCCGGTACCCCATGGTTGGATTTCGCCTCCCTGCACATGGAGCTTTGTGCCATCAATTGTAAGGTTGAATTGATGTTCGGCCCCTTGCACCAAGCCTCCGGCAGTAATGATCGCGGCACCAGTGGCAGGTTTATATTCAAATATACGTGCAGACTCGCCCGAGCCTATTGTCACTAGAATCAATACTTGGTCGGCCACTAAGGCTTGCGGCAAAACGATGGCTTCATAAAAAAGTGTTTGGCCGACTTTGTTCGCTTCGTTTTCGCGCATTATAACATCCTTCGCCTCGCCCGTGAGTGTGATAGCTGCCTTGGTTGCTGTTATGTCGATTGTGGCGTTGGTTTTTGTGTTAATGATCTTGATTACTGGCTTTATGATCAAGGGTGAGTTGTCGCCATTTTTGATCTTCACCACAATGTTTGTCATTTGGTGTGCAAAAGTCATTGCCAATTCCGGATCGTCGGGCTTGATTTGTTGCGGTTTAATGTTAGCTGTGCGAGAGGTCAAAAAATCGCATGCCATGAAATCGGCCAGCGCTGTTTGGTCTACTTTGATCTCTTGGGGTATGGCTGTTGGTGTTGTAGCGGCGGCGTTGTATGGGAAATAAGCACTCAACGAATGAGTGTAGTAGGTCTTGTAGAAAACAGGAGCCGCGGGAGCGAATTTGACCATCGCATCGGCAGTATAGAGTTCATTGTTATAACTGTATGCTGCTGTGGTGTGGTCATAGAGGAAGAGCCCCACTTTGTCGGCTTCTTGAAATTTGCCAGCCACCACAGTCGTTGATGGTGTGATCCTTGATGTGACTTGGCCTTTGCCTTGTGGCTGACCTTGTCTTTGGCCGACTTGGTCTATGCCTAGCGCATCAATGGTAGCTGTAAATTGCACATTGGGCATTGTTTTGGCCGATGGTTCCGGGTTGAGTTTTTTACACCCAACCATTACCGTAGCCGCGGCTATCGCTCCCACCGTTAGCAGTGCTGTTGTAAAAAATATATTACCTCTCATTTTCATCTCTGTTTTCTCGTTATTTCTCTGATAAAGGTTATCGCCCCGACTTTGTGGGTCGAGCCTTTTGCTTTTTTTTGGGTGACTTCCGAAAATCGTTTGTTCTTTCTTCGGACTTCGGCCCCCAAAGTAGCTTCGTTTACGTCAAGTAAATTCCGCTCCTTTTGGCTAAAAGTCCGTCTTGCAATTCAATTTCTTAGCTCTTTCCCTTTGTATTATAAAGTTAGCCCTCCCCCCTTTGTACTATAAAGAGATTGCCCCGATCACGCTAACGGCGGTGCTGACTGCTTTAGTGGAAAGCACAGAGCCCGTACATGCGGCATCGGCATAGCAATTGATCTTAGTGATTGTGAAAGGGTAGTAGTCCGGACTTTCCACAGTGCCATCGAAAGTAAAAGCAACGGCAGCTGTTGCGGCTGTGTGCGAAGCGGGCAGCGTGTACTCTTTTGTTGTTGTTGTTCCTTGTGTGGTTGTTAGTTTCACTCCTTTGATTTGAGTAGCTTGGCTAGCGCCTAGCGTAACGGCGAAAGTGTTGAACACTTCGCGATTGACAACTTCGCCATTAGAACCAGTCGATGTACCCCAATCTTGAATGGTGACCGTGCCTAGCAAAATTGTGTAATCCGCTTGGAAGGTCATTGTCAATAGTGTGCTCTTTGCCGCTGCAAATGTAGTGGCTGCGGTGCTTTGGAAGTAGAATGTCTCGACACCTCCATCTTGATAGTTTACTTTCACTTCAACAAAGCCTAGTTTAGCGGCCATATTTTGTGGCACTACTATGGCTTCATAGGTATAAAATTCTGTGCCGTCGACAGCCGTGCTACCCGGAGTACTACTTTGTACTTCGTTTGGTGTAATATCGATTGATGTGCTGGTAGCGCTGGCTGTGGCCGGTTTTGGGTAACTACCACCCGTTGCCGATCCATCTACGTTGTAGGTGTAGTCGGTTATTAGATCAATGTCTGCTGTGGCCTTAAAACCTTTCAAGGTTACGCTTGCAACCGATGTGATTGCTTTTCCTTTGAAGGTGGCCGGCACTTTGAATTTGATGTTAACTTTACTCAAACGGTGATAAAAAGCCAATGGTAGGGCCGCGACTTGCGCTACTTGTTGCTTGATCTTAGCCGTTAGAAAGTCCATCGCATACACTTTTTCGGCTGTCGCTTGGTTGGCCTGGGTTGTAAAAACATACGCTCCTCGTGCTGCCGTTGGTGCAAAGTTTGCGTCGTATGGTGCATAGGCGTAAATGTCAGCTTTCACTGTTGGATAAAACAGCGTAGGCGTGTTGCCCCAAGTTGCTGTGGCGAGCTTAGATTTTGCGTTATCTACATAGTTGCCGCTGGCTTCCAAACGCCCCGGGGTCGAGGTGTGTAGGTTGGCTACCACATAAAGTCCTATTTCGTCGCCATCAACAAAAGTTGTTCCACGCAGGCCGCTGGCTTTGCCTTGTGGTGATTCAATCGCTGGCGCCACTTGTAGCTCATTGTCGGTTGCCACTACGGGTTCTGTACTTTGCTTGTCTTTTTGGCAAGAAGTGCCGCTAAAGCATACAGCAACGAGCATGGCCATCATAGCTAGCTTAGTGAGTGATTGATTAGTTAAGTTATACTTTTTCATATCTGTCGATTCTTGTTATTCTCTGTTTTTGTTAGCGACTATTTTTTTGCAATCGAAGCATCTTGATTGCCTGTAAATGTAATGGTAGCAATGACCGTTGAGTAATTGTCCAACGTGGGATCGCCCTTAATTTGGTAGCCGACCAAACTACTAAATCCCGTACCACCTATATTGCCATCGCTCGCAGTTTTGAAGGCAACGCTCTCTAGATTACCACCGGCATTTGTACCGTGATCAAATTCCACAACATATTGCCCTACATTGCCTGCTCCTGCGGTGTATTTCACTGTTCCTACGAGGCTTACACCTTCGATCGTTAGATCAGCTTTCGCCGCATTTGCTACAATTGTACAATTATTGGTGCCCGACAGGTCGAAGATCAACTTCGATAGTTTAGCCGGTTGGCCAGCCACGTCGTCGGCCTTACCCCAGTCTGTGATTGTCACCGGTGATATTGTAATTTCGGTTTGATCGCCAATAGAAACAGTGATTGCCGTTTGTTTTGTAGCTTCATAAGTGTATGCGGAACTGGTTCGGCAGTTGAAGACAACCTCACCCAAGTTTGCCACATTAAGTGTGACACGCACTATACTTGCTCCTGCGGCGATTGTTGTGCCGGGTGTTACGATCGCTTCATAGGCATAGGCCCCAGCCACTGCGCCTGCTGCCGGTACGGTAGCTTGATAGGCTGCGATGGCTGTTTTTGGGTTTGTGGTCAATGTTCCTTCAATGGCAGGTGTGGCGGTGGCATCGGCTACTTTGTAAGTAGATTTCAGCTGTACTCCCAGCACTTCTACGCTTTTGATCGAAGAGACCGCTTGCCCTTTGTATGTAGCCGGAATAGTGACATTTACCAAAGCTTTACTCTGGCGGTGAGTAAATACCACGGTCGCTGCTTTTGTTGCGGCGTCTCCCGAGCCTAGGCCTGTCATCAAATCGCTTGACGTTACATTTGCCGCCGTTGTTTGGTCGGCTAGTATGGCAAATGGCTGAGCGGTTAGACTTGTTATTGCGCCTGTGATTGATGGCGAAATAGCATAAAGATCAACTTTCGACTTTTCTGAGGGGTAGTACACCACGCGATCAGCGGTGAAGTTTGTGCCGTAGGTATACTTCACATTATCTTCGTAATTACCCGAAAGACGCAACGAACCATGACTACCCATACCCGAAGCATCGATATAGGGCACTACCCACATACTATATGTGTTACCATTTTTCCATGTAGCATCGCTCACTATGGCACGTGATATGGCATTGGAACTTTTGGCAACATCTGCCGCAAGGCCTTCGATTGTGGTAGTGACTTCAATCACACCACCCGTTGGTGTGGTTGATTTGTTTTTTTGGCACCCCGTAAACCCGAGCAATGCTAGCGCAGCCAGAGTGATTGGAAGTGTTTTGATAACTGATCTTTTCATGTTTGTTGTCTTTCTTTTGCTTTATGTGCAGCCAGAATTTATTATTAGGGGGCTTCTGAAAATCGAACTTTCTGTGGCGGACTTTTTTCTTAAAACCGGAGCTTATTCAGCGGTAAGCGATGATTTCAAGATCCAAAGTCGAGCATCGAAAAAACGATTCTTTGAAAGTCACTATTGGAATGTTGCTGTGGCGATCACTTCTATATAGTTATTTGTGTCGAACGGATTACCTTTTATTGTAGCAGGTGTGGTGGTAACGATGGCTGGACTTAATGCTGCCGACACGACTGTTGTTCCATCGGCAGCATAAAATTTCACTTCTGTTAATTTATCCGGGAATCGATTGCCGGGCATTCTGTATGTGCATTCAAACTTATTGGTAGATACAACTACATCGGCGCGGTATGTGGCTCCGTCGATGGTCAGGTCTACGTATTTCACTGTGGCGGCTGTTGTCTGATTTCCAGCGGTGGTGAATATCATTTTTGCTGGTTTGACTGTCGAAACGCCTGGTATGACAGGTGTACCCCAACCGGTGATTGTGACCGAAGAGCTAGGCAAGGTGATTGCAGTTTGATCTTCGATTGTGATGCTGATCGAGGTTTGTTGACTAGCTACATATGTATACTCGGTTGTTGTTTTACAATCGAATACTACAGGTTTAGTGTCTACGGTCAATATAACGCGTGCGATACTTGCTCCGGCAACTATTTTGGTTCCCGGCATTACGATAGCCTCGTAGTTGTATTGTCCGGCAATCGTGCCAGCGGCAGGTCCGATGGCTTTGTATGCCAAAATATTGTGTTTTGGATTCGAGACCAAATCACCAGTTATCGTTGGTGCTGTCGCACTACTTGTTACGTCGAGTGTCGAGGCTAATTGTACGCCGCACAATTCCACTTTTTCTACGGCTGTAATTGCTTGCCCCTTGTATGTTGCACCGGCGGCGATCTCAAAAGCAACCACCGCCTTGCTCATGCGGTGAGTAAAAGCGAGTGTGGCGGTGCTTCCTTGTTTTGCTTTTTCGGTTTTGGCGGTCATAATATCGCTTGCTATAACATCAATACCGGCGGCCGTTGATTGGTCTGTTTTGATGCTAAAGGCGAACACCTTAGGGTCGGTCATGTTGTTGCCTGTCGAGGCCGACATTTTAGCGTCATATGGGCTAACGGCGTATAGGTCAACAAAGGCTACGGCATTGGGATAGTAGACCCCGGCCGAGGTGGTAAAGTTAGTTCCGTCATGTGTATAGAGCGCGTTGTCGACATAGTTGCCTATGGCGCGTAATGCAGTTGGCGTAGGGGTCGCGCCTTCTGAATTGCTGTATGGCGCAACCCATAGACCAAGCTTATCGCCGGAAGCGAAAGTTGTTTTGCTGGCCATCGTGCGTGAGGCTGCCTTTTGTTTTTCCGCTTGTTCAACGCCGTCAATTGTGACATTGACATCTATTTTTGCGCCATGCGATTCAGTGGTTGCATTTTTCTTGCAACTTTGAACGGCAAAAATCGAAATGCCGGCAGCAACTAAGGTTAGAAATTTTATTGCTATATTTTTCATCTTTTTCTTGATTCTTAAAATTCGCTCTTAGTTGAATGTAACTGTACTAATAACATTAGTGTATGTATTGATTTCAAACGGATTGCCAACAATAATCGGATTAGTATTCAATAGCGGATCGAATGAAGTTGGTGTAATTTCACTTGTTTCGTTGAGCTCCAAGAACTTCACTACTGTTAAGATATTAGGGAAGCGTTCGGCAGGCATACGATAGATGCAATTCAATTTATTGTTCACGTCGTCGTAAGTCACATCGGCGCGATATACTTTGCCATCAATGGTTAGGTCGGCATATTTGATCTTCGCACATTTAGCGGAAGCTGCTGTGCCTGTGGTGGTGAAAATCATTTTGGCTGGTTTCACTGTTGATGCGCCTGGTGTGGTAGCCGTACCCCAAGCATTGATAGTAACATTCCCGGCAGGGAGTGTTATGGCTTCTTGATCTTCGATTGTCACCGTGACACTAGTTTGTTGAGCTGCGACAAAGGTATATTGAACCGATGTTTTGCAATCAAAAACCACGGTACTATTAGGCGCCGAACCGACGGTGATAGTTACCCTAACCAGACTTGCTCCATTAGCAATCACTGTTCCAGGCATTACGATTGCCTCATAGTAATAGTCACCGGCAACGGTTGGTGAAGTGGGCGCACTTGCTTGGTATGCTGTAATATCAACTTTTGGGTTGCTCGCTATTGCGTCAATTGTTGGCGTGACGGTTTGGTCTACCAAGTTGACCTTAGAATTTAGTTGCACGCCACAGATTTCGACTTTATCAACCGAAGTGATATCGGTTCCTTTGTATTGTGTAGGCATTGTGAATGTCACCCAAATTCTACTCATTCGGTGAGTGAAAGCCAGTTTAGGTGTTCCGGTAACGCCTTGCTTCACTCTTTCGGTTTTGGCTGTCATTAGGTCATTTGCGATAACACTAACGCCGGCGGTCGTTGATTGGTCTGCTGTGATGCTAAAAGGGAAAGCCCGAGGGTCGGTTGTGCCTCCTAAATTTGTTGCGCCATAAGGGCTAACGGCATATAGGTCAACCAAAGTTTCGGCATTTGGATAATAGACTTCGTCTGTGGTGGTGAAATCAGTGGCCCCGAGCACATATTTTGCGTTGTCGACATAGTTTCCGCTTGGGCGAAGGTCGGTGGCTTGTTCGGCGCCACTTGTCGAATTGCTATATGGGACGACCCACATGCCAAAGTTGTCACCTTGTACAAAGGCAGTTTTGCTAACTCCTGTTGGAGTGGCACGCGACAAAGCTTTGCTTTGGGCTGCAGCTTGTGCTACACCGTCAATGGCAACGGACACCTCTATTTTAGCTCCATTGTGGCCCGAGCTGAGGTTTTTCTTGCAACTTTGCATTGTTACCCCTAAGCTTATCGCAACCGTTGCTGCTACAATCCCAATTACTGAATGTTTCATGATTTTATATCCTAATTTATTTATATCCTTTGTTTCGTATGCTTAGAAAGTCGCTGTTGCAATTACTGTTGCGTAATTGTAGTGCAGTGGATTACCAAGAATATTGATTCCTGTGGCCGGATTTGTTGGGTCTGGCGAAATGGTAGCTGCAACGGCTGTTGTGCCGTCGGCTTGTTTGAAGGTGATGCCTTTGAGTTTGTCCCCAATACGAGTTGCCGGTTGTAGGTATGTGCAGATCAACTTTGCGCCATCTAATTTCACTGTGGCCGTGTAGGTCATATCATCGATTGAGATGGTGGCGTAACTCACTTTTTGATATTTATCAGCCGAGCCGGCGGCGTTAAATATCATTCTGGCAGGGCATTGCGCTTCAATGGCAGGGGTCGACGAATCGATGATCCATTGAGTGATGTTAATTGAATTGAGCGCCAAGACATACTCATCAACTGCCGTGAGCACTATTTTGCTATTTGTTCCTGTTTTGTAAACGATATTGGTTGGTGCTTGGCAATTCAATGTTTGTGTACCAATGCCGTCTACTTGGAGCACTAAGTGAGCCATCAAGGTGCCTGCGCTGATGGTTTGAGGCACAACGATCGCCTCGAATGTGTGGCTTGTTCCGCTGACCACCGCTTTGTAGGCTTCGATTGGCGTAACGACTCCTGTTGGAGCCGAGGCAACAGCCTCGGGTGAGCTCATATCGAGTGTTGTAGCCAAGCGTGTGCCGTCTATATATAGTGTAGCTCCGGTGACATTTTTGCCACGGAAAGTTGCAGGTACGTTGATCGTGATTTCTGCTTTAGCCAAACGGTGTTTGAAGTTCAGCGTCACGGCGGTCGAGGCTGGGGTGACACCTAGTGTGGCCGCTGTCATAATATCGTTTTTGATGATGCTTGCTTGGGTATTTTGCGAAGCATCTACATTCCAAGCCATCGCTTTTGGTGTTGCGCCCAGGTTGTTGTAGAGCGAGTTGTACATAGCAAAGGCATATATATCCACTTTTGTGGTGGCGTTGGGGTATGTTATTACTCCTTGCCCGCTTTGAACAGCGAAAGTCGAACCGTCGGTTGTTTCAAAAGGCACATTGTCGGCGTAATTACCATCACCAAACAGCTCACCGGCTACTGCTGGGGTCATGCTTTTATATGGGACAACAAAGATGCCGATCTTGTCGTTAGCCACGAATGCGTCTTTGGAGGCGATCGCACGCGAACTTTTACCTGCCAACAAATCATCATTGGCAATCGTACTGTGGAGCGTGATTGGTATTGTTCCTTGCTCTGTGGTGGTTGCTTTTTTGCACCCCGTGGTGACAATTGCCAACATCGAGAGCATTACTAGTACTACTTTTTTCATATCTATCGTTGATTGATGTGGGGCAAACCCACTTTTCGTTTATTATTTGCAGTCTTTATACTATTGTCTTATGGTCTTGTTATGGTATGTGCGCTCATGTCGAAGGTCAAGCCAACGGGTGTAGTTTCGCTTCTGTCGGCCAAAGCGATCGATATGGCCGGATCGATTGCAATTCGCCCTGTTATTGTTGCTTGCGAGGCATTAAGAGCCTCGAAAGAGGTTATTGTAAACGGATATTCTGTTGGGCGGTTGCCTATGCCTGCAAATTCAAAGACAAGGGCACTAGCCCCACCTAGGCCTGCTGTTGCTTCATATTTTGCATCAAGAGTAAATGTACGATTGCCGTTCACGCCGACTTTAACAGTCTTAGCTTGATCGATACCTGCTATCGGATTGGTTAGTGTCATCAAGAATTTGTTTTCCGATACTTTTTCTTGGCTGCCGGTCGCTGAGTTAGACAACCATGGTGTGATGGTAGCCACGCCAGAGAGCACGGGGCGTTGGCCAAAGTCAACGGTTATGTTGAATATGTGTTCCTTTCCGCTCACCAAGGCTTGATCGGCGGCCATTATCAGTGTGAATTTGTCTTTATTTGGTGTGTTGAGTTTGATCTCAACCACCGGCGTTCCGCTGGCAATAGCTTGAGCCGGCAAGATTGCCATATATGTATTAGCGAAGCCGGTGGCTGGTGTACATACAAATGGGGTGACGTTTTGCGGTGTGGCAACAGATGTTATTTTGCCTGCTACGTTTTTTGCCGCGTCGTATGCTGTAAGGTCTACCACGGCCGATGTGGCGAGGTTAACGATTTTCACTTCATTCACCGCATAAGAGTCAAAGCCGCGTAAGGCAACATTGACTACTATTTTTGCCATCACGTGATTGAAAATCAATTTATTAGGCACTGCGCTTGGGTTTATTTTTTCAGCTTTGGCCATCAACATATCCGAGGCCAAGTAATTCGATTTGTCGGCTGTTGATTGATCGGCTTTCACCGCGAAGGTAAAGGCTGTGAAGTCGGCAGGTGGTGTGGCCGAATATGGCGATATTCCGTACAGATCGACTGCGTTACCATCTTTTGGGTAGTATTCATTGACGAATTGTGTGCCGTCCCAAGATTTGAACAGATCACCATTGCGTTTATATTGTTTGTTGTTGAGGTATGTTGCCGCGTTTGCACCGATCACGGCTGGTGTTGCTCCATCGTATTTGACGGCATAGAAAGATATGCAGTCGTTTTCTTCAAAGTCGGTTTCGCTCACCTTCGATGGTGTTTTGTCGGCCATTTGTGCTTGCACTTGTATTGGCGTTGTGCCGAGCTCCACTTCGCTGCTTGTTGTTTTACTGCACGCCATAGCGCACAGGGCCACCATCAATAGCCCGATCACTCTTGGTTTACAGTATTTCATATTATTTAATGTACTTGTCATTTTTTTGCTTTTTTATTACCTCTTGTCCTCTATCTGTTTATGCTTACTTTTGCCATGTAAGGATTGGGAAGCCTTGGTTGATAGAGGCTCCGCTGATGTCGTTTTGCCATGCAGCCCCCAGCACTGGTGCCAATGCTTTGAGTTCCGTTTGATTTTTCACTTTCACCCGGCTTGTCATGTCGTCGGTCGATGTTTTGCCGACTCCTTTTTCTTGACTGCCCAAAAGGAAGTAGTTGTTTGTGAAGTTGTCGTCAACGGCTCTCAAACCATTAGTCCATCCGATTAGTGCTCCTGTGTTTGTTGAGCCGGCCATACCGGTGACAATAGCTCGGTTGTAACAATTTTGTACAATAGCACTGTTGTTGGTTGCTACGTATGCCACAAGGCCTCCTACTGAGTGTTCGGTTGAGTTTCCGGTGTAGTTTACCGTTCCCGCGTTATAGGAATCTGTTATTTGTGCGCCACTAGCTAACACGCCTACCAAGCCACCCAAGTTGTCGTTGTTTGATGTTATATTTGCAAAATTGGCACAGCCGCTGATTGTTGCATTTCTTGTTGTCTGTCCAACGATTCCGCCTGTTGCAGCTCCAATATCTGAGCCCGAACCGGCCACAGAGCCCCAAGCCGAGCAATTTTTCACGGTGCTGCTATTTTGCAAATTACCAACAATCGACCCTGTGTAGTTGATCCCGCTTACGTTGCTATTGATAAGCACTATATTTTGAATCATCGACGTAACACCTGATTTTGAATTTACAGAGCCCCAAAGACCGGTGTAGGTATTGTTGGCGGTGTTGTTGATCGTCAGGTTTTTGATAGTTTTTCCACCTCCATCATATGAGCCGAAGAAGGCTTGATTGTTGTTGCCAATTGGTATAAAATTAGCTACCTGAGCCATGTCTATGTCTTTCACTTGCGCAAAACATGCTCCTCGGGCAGTTGTTCCGTTGTATGGAGTGTTGTTCAGGGCGTCATTGCCGATAAAAGTTCGTACTTTTTCCAGTTGTGCCACCGTACTTATTTCGTATGGCATTGCTTGGTCGCCATTGCCTATGCCGCCAAAGGTCATAGACAGGTTGAGCGCTGCGCCGGCGTTGTCGTTGATTTTCAGTTCGCCATTGTTTTGGGTATCCACAAAAATGCGTTGTCCTTTCACCATTGTTCCGCCTTGCAATTGAGCGTCAAAGAGTTTTGTCGATCCATTGTATAGGGTGATTCCCTCCACGTAGATCGGTTCGTTGTTGAGCGATCCGCTATTAAATTCATCGGAACTCAGCACGCCGCCACTTACTGTGACCCCCACTGCTCGATGGCAATAGCCGCGCACTGTAATATCCATTTTGTCGGGCGCTATTCCCGTGTATGGTGATTTGACTGTTCCTTCGGCATTTTGGAGCAAGGTTTTTATGCTGATCATTTTGCCGTTATTTTCCAGATTTTGATCATCGTTAGTTCCCACCGCCCAAGGCGATACGATCCATGGATTTTCTAGCCTTACGCCTAGTTTATTGACGCGCAGAGTGATGGTGTTAATTTTGCCTTGCGCCAAGTCCCATGTTTTGGGGATTAAGGTTATATAGTTATTTCCATCAATGGTAGCAATAATTGTGCGTACAGATTTCACGCCCGGCAGCAAGATTAATTGTCCTCCAATTGACGTTGCTGTTTCGCTTGAAGTGGCCGTCACCGGGGTTGCGGATCCACTTTGGTCATAGACCACAAAGTCGAGCGAATCGGCCGCCACGGTACTCGGGGTGAATTTAGCTTGGCGAATGTCGTCCATCGAGGCTTTGCTCACTCCGCTCACTGTGATGCGACTCACGCGAGCCGTGATGTCGTTGCTTTCTTTATAGATTTTGAATTTCAGTTGAGCCAAAGCGTGTGTGAATGTGATGTTGGCTTTTTGTGATTGTGCCATCGTTAGCCCGGTGCGTACACTGTGCAACACGTCATATTGATCTTTGCTGTTGGCTTTTAGGTTGATCACAGCGCTCGGAGCTTTTGTCCCATCGTCGGTGACAACCAGATAGTTATTGGTGGCGGGCAGGGCAGGGTATAGGGCATAGATGTCCAAATAGCCTCCCACGGGATATTTGACCGGCGTGCCGTAATTGATTTTGCCATCGTTGGCAATGGTAGCGGTGGCGGTGCTAATCACACGTTGGGCAGTTGCCCATTGTTGAGTGTTGTTGCTGAAAAGATTGACAACACCATAGAGAGCAACGTTTTCGCTACCAAAATCATCCACGCCGTCCATAATGGAACCCGCGGCGCGTGAGGCTGCACTTTTTTGCATTGCGTTGGCATCTATTCCTTGCACCCCAAGCAAGACGGTGTTACTTTCTTGGCCGGGTTCCGGTTCGATAGGCTCCATTGATTTTTGGCAACCACATAAACCACAGCCTAGGCTAATGATAGCCGCAAAAGTCAATATGTAAAAAATCTTTTTCATCATCGTATTTTTCTCTTTGTCCTTCTTTATTTGATTGAGCGGAGGACTTTGTCTTGGTGAGCCGATAGGGGATCAACCCTGTCGGCTCTTTATTGTTTTTTGGTGACTTCTAAGAATCGTTTTTCTCGGGGGTTATTGAACTTCGGAGCTTAAATTCCGTGCTTACTTTGATGTAAGCTCCGTTTTTGTGCTCCTGGGGTTCACCTTGAAAAATCTAATTTTCAGCCTGTCTTTTGTCGGTGCTTCGTTGATTACTCAATTGGCAGTTCGGTTGACGAACCTGTTGGATCCCAAGCCTCGATGTCAGCTGTAAGTTCGATTGTAGTTTCGCCAACGCCCAGGCTGATGAAGTTCAATTTCCCTTGCAGTAGCGCTAGCGTTGATGCTGTGTTGAGTTTAACCTCATACTCCTTAATGTCGGTTTTGTCTGTTTCCATGTTTACCGCATTTTTGCTACCAAAGTAGATCCAAATTTTCAGTTTACATGTCTTAGCTTGGTCTACGGTCATTGGGAATACCATCAAAGGATTGGCGTTGATTTCTGTTGCATCTGTTTTTTGAGTAGCATCTATATTAACAACACTCGTAGGGTCGCCGATTGTATATTTAGCTACCGTATTGCCTGTTGGAGTTGCATTGGTGAAATCCATTGGAGTGACTTCTATCGCTCCTGTCATTATGTTCATTGACCCGGCTTTTGGGCTTTGAAATTCTAGTTGAACAAATTTACAAGAGGCCACTGTTGCGTCTTGGCGATAGATCTTAAATTGCAATTGCGCCAAGGCGTGATTGAATGTAAGTTTTGCTAACTGATTATCACCGGTACGACTAATCCATTGTTGCGCGGTTGTTTGTTTTGATGCGCCTACAGACCATAGCACATCGGCCTGTTTAATACTAGCATCTTCTGCACCATCGGTCAATTTGATATCCAATTTAGGGCCTGCTGTCGGATCGATTGATGTTCCTGAGGCAGCGTAAGGATAGTAAGAGTACAGATAGATTTTTTTCTCGTTTTTTGGATATATCTGATTGTTCGTCAATCCACCGGTTCCGTCAGCTCCCCAAGAGAAAACTGCCGGTGTGCCTGCCGGTGCACTACCAACGCCGGCTGTTGTACATTTAGCAGCAATATTGCCAAAGTAAACACCTGTTTGGTCGGCTGCATTTCCTGTGGCCCAACTTGGAGCCGTAGGAGTAGTTTGATTGTCGGCATATGCGGCAAAAACCCCTATTTGATCATCAACTCCAAATACTACGCGAACGCCTTCATTTGCAACCTTAGATAGCGATATATTGCCGGTTGATAGCGCAATCACATCTTGTTGTGGCTCTTCTATTGTCGAGCCAACGTTCTTTTTACACGATACGATAGCTACTACCGCAAGTGCTAAGAATATAATTTTTTTCATCTCTTTTGTTCTGTTTTTGTTATTCTTTTGTTTGCGTATAGTGTTATTCAACTACAATATCTGAATCATTACCATTCGTTTGATCCCAAGCTGTGATATCGCCCGTAAGGTCGATCGTTGTTCTGCTGATACCCAAGATCAACCAGTTGGTCTTACCTATTTCAAAAGTATTAGTGACGTTGGTTAGGTCGACTGTAAATTCTTTTTGGTTATCGGTGTCGGCAACGATGTCCGATTCAACAGTTTTGGTTCCAAAATAGACTTTCACTTTCAATTCGCAAGTTTTCACCTGATCGCTTGTCAGTGGGAACACCATTAGAGGTTTGGCCAAAACAACCAGAGCATCGGCATAGTAAGGAGTCGATGCGCCTTTTACGGCCACAGGGATTTTCGCGTTTTTGTTTTCTGTGATTGAGTATGTTGCTTTGGTTGTTGCATCGCCGCTAGCGATTGACGTTACCGCAGTAGCGCCGGTAGTGATGTCCATCACACCTTTTTTGGGAGCGACAAATTCAATAGAGAGTAATTTGCACGCAGCTACAGCCGCATCTGTGCTATACACTTTGAATTGCACTTGCGCCAAGGCGTGTTTGAATGTCAACTTCGCTAGTTTATCTCCACGCGAAATAGTATCAAACCCTGCAACAGATTTCCCATGAGTAAACAACACATCGGCTTGTGTTTGGTATGCTGAACCATCGGTAAGCGTGATGTTTAGCTTAGGATTTGTTGTTGCGTCTGTTGGAAGCACTAAATCTACCGCCGTTGAGGTGTATGGGTAGTAAGCATAAAGATAGATTGACCTTTTCCCCTTAGGGTAGATCATCTTTTCGGCTGTTAATGCCGATCCGGTAGCGCCCCATGTAAATGTTGCAGGTACAGCCGGCGTGACGCTAGGTGTCGAAACCCCGGGAACCCCCGGCACGGTACATTTAGCTGGCATATTGCTAAAGTAGAGGCCTGTTTGGTTTTTCAGTGTTGCCTCTGTGGCCGGTGTCCAGTCTGGTGCAGTTGGTATTGCGGCTGGTGTCTGGTTAGACTTAACGTCATAGGCAGCAAAGACCCCAATTTGGTCGCCTATAATAAAATCTATGCGTTCCCCTTGATTAACCACTGGGTCGACTTTCGACAAAGCGACCGAACCGGTACTAAGGGCGATTACCTCATCTGTGCCATTTTCGACAGGTGATTGAGGTGACTTCTTGCAGCCTACAACCGTTACGATTGCCAGTGCTAAGAATAGAATTTTTTTCATGTTGTTTATTTTTATTTTCTTATTAATTATCTCGGAGTGCATTGGTTTGAAGTTACTGTTTTTTGTTGACTTCTGAAAATTGTTTTTTCGTTGTTGAACTTCGGATTCCAAAACCCTGATTTACGGTTAGCAAAGCCTTTATTTTTGTTATTCGGTTTCCAGATCCGAAGAAGTCCCGTCGGCAGTCCACTCGGCAATTGTAGCCTCGATCGCAATGCCGGTTAATGATACTTTTATGTTGAACGTGTTGAGTTTACCTGCCACATGACCGGCTCCAAGAGTCGAAAGATCGCACTTGAAAGTTTGTGTACTTGGAGCAGCGCCGGTGCCGGCATAGTCGCAAGTAACCTCTAAGTAGCCTTTCTTGGCGGTTTCCACGTCGAGTGGCAAAATCATAAGTGGCGAGCACCCATTTGCTTTCAATACATCGAAAGCTTGGGTTGCAACGTCTGTTGTTTTGAGTGCCGGGATCTCGGTCGAGGTGAGGCCTGTTTTGGGAGTGATAGTATAAACAGCCGCTGTTTCATAGCCTGTTTCGGTAGGGTATGTGAAAGCGCCCGTTGTAATGTCCATAGTTCCACTTTTCACGGTTTTGAAGACAATAGAGACTAATTTACATGACGAAGAACCTTCGCTGCGATAGACCTTGAATTGCAATTGCGCCAAAGCGTGGTTGAAATTCAAGCATGTAGTTGGCACACTACTGCTAACCGGTGTTGTGCCGGCATACCACAGCACATCAGGTTGCAACGCGCTAGCGTCGGTTGTTGGTTCTCCCTCAACCTTACCGTCTTTAAGGTCGATAGCTAGTGATGGCTTGCTTGATGTGCCATCTGGTGCTATATAGCCTGTTTTGGCAGGATCTGCTTTTGCGATTGAGTATGGCGAATAGGCAAAAAGGAAAATCTTGCCATCTTTTGATGGATAGAATTCACTCTCAGCTATTGTGGCAGCCCCTGCTTTTCCCCATGAAAATTTCGATACTTCAGGTGTTGACGCAGTGTTGCTCATACAACATGAAGCTGAGTTATCAAAATAAACAGCCTTTGTCCAATCAGGAGCCTCGGTAGCGGGCATAGCCGCATTGTCCGACAAAGCCGCCACAACGCCAATTTGATCGCTAAGTTCAAAAAGTTTTGAACGCACCCCCATATTTGGAGTTTTAGATATCGGAGCACCGGCCGACAATGAAATAGGCACTGTGCCCGTATCTAAGACGGTGGTTACACTTTTTTTACACGCTACTACGGTAAGAACCGTGAGAGCAATTAATACTACTTTTTTCATTTCGTTATTTCTTTCGTTATTTCTTTTATCGATTATCGTTATACTATTAATATAGTGTTTTGTCTTTTTATCGATTATCGTCGTACTATATATATTATAGTGCTTTGCTTTTCCTTTTATCGATTATCGTCATACTATTAATATAGTATTTTGTCCTTTTATCGATTATCGTCATACTATATATTATAGTGCTTTGCTTTTCCTTTTAT
>JAVWYC010000011.1:0-20128 GCA_036661755.1 Mucinivorans sp.
ATAGCTTAATTGAGGGGAATTGTGCTACACGTAGCTTGTCTTGCGACAATATCGAGCATAAACCATCAAATATGATAGCTAAAAACCATCGCAAAACGTAGTTTGTCAACTCCAAAACCTGCTTTATATGATTTAGGGGGCTTGCTTTTTGAAAATTCATGCAAAAATGCCTATTCACGGCATTCTCGCATGATAAATTATGGCAATTTAAGTTTTACCGGACAGCAATAATTTTTTATCAACAAAAAACGAGGAGGCATCTTTTTTTTCAAGAGATTGCTCCTCGTTTTTTGTGTGATCTTTTCTTGCCTTGCCTAGGGCCTAAGTAGGAATAACGAACCTAGAAATTCAACTGCACAGCCATCTGAAAACGCTGTGACTGGCCATACGAACCATCAAAATTATCACGCGTACCATACAAATATTCGGCACCTACGCTCCACGAGCGCGAAAAATTGTAGAACAAATTAACAACCGCATATTGCCCCATTCGATAGTCGGAGCCCGTCATCTCGTTACCCTGCTCGAACATTTGAACCTGAGAATAGCCAAGCGTGAGCGGCATCTTAGGCGTGAGCATCAACTGCGCCCCAAAGAGCCAAGCCATTTGCTTCGGGGTCGAAAGAACACCCAACGAGCGCGGAATCATATCCATGCCAACTCCTTGCAGGTCTTCGATGTAAGGCGTAATCCCCTGACCATAAACCATTTGCCCATAGAGTTGCACTTTTGGGCTCACAGCCCATGTTGCACTCAGTTGCACTCCCCAGCCAATTTGGTCGATCGTGCGCGAGCGAACCAAGTCGCGATAATACATATTGCGCAACACAGCCGAGGCACGAATATGACTTTTGTTGTTGTTCCACGCATACTGGATATAGAATGGAATATCGGGCACTCGTTGATAGATCGCCTCGCTATGCGTGCCATAGGTGGCGCTCACCACCGGAAATTCGAGCGCCAGAGCGGCCGAAAGTCCGTTTTTCCAAGAATGAGAGTAGCGCAACATCAAATTACGACCATAGGTATAACCATTTGGGCCTTCAAAATCGATCGTATTGAACGACGAACTGAGGTCACAAAAAGTTGAAATACTCTGCCCCAGTGTGAAACCCATAAACGAGACATAGGCTTGACGCAAACGCAACGCATAATTCGTGCCGCGAAAATCGGTCTCTACATATGCCTGCAAAGGGCCCTTGTTTGTTTTGATCACTGTTTTGAAATACAAACGCGACGTGGAAGCGTCCATCAACAAACGACCCGCATCGCCAGGCGAACGAACGTTCGGAATGTTGTAGGTCACAAAATCTAAATTTGGCAAAACGCTGTTGAAATCATAAGCCGTGCGGAAATTGACAAAACCGCCAACAGCAAAAATAGCTTTCGCCTTGCGATCGGTGACCATAAAGCGAGGCATACCAACCTGTTGAAAACCAGGGACATATGTTCTCTCGAAATACTCCAACGCAATCACCTTGACGGGATTGTCGTCCGTATTTTCGCCAATCACGAAGACGGTGGTTGTGGGGCGTATTTTTTTAATTTTCTGTGCTCGTGGGCTTTCTTTGGCCATTGCAGCCACAGAAAGCAGCCCCAGAAGGGCTAATAGTACAATGTTTTTCATCTCTTTTTTTGCTCTATTAGGTTACGGTGATTTGTGAAAAATCGGTTTCTTTTGTTCAACTTCGGATCTTGAAACCCTTATTTTACTTAAAAGTTAATTTCGATTTTCGAGCTACGGTTCGCCTCCAAAAAAATTAATCCCCAGAGGCCCCATTTCTCTTGTTTTATGAGCAATAACCAATTTTCATGCCAAAAAATCATTATCTTTGCCGCAATGAAAAACAATATCTTTATAGCCACAGAGCAAGGCACTGTGCTCGACTTCCTTTTCAAGCAATGCCCCGCAGAAAGTCGCACAACAATAAAAGCATTTCTACGTAATCGACAAATATCGGTCAATGGTTGTATGACCACCCATTTTGATTTCCCGATCAAAAATGGCGACAAAATCGAAATATCGACCGAGCACACCAAACAAGCCTTGCGCCACCCAATGATACGTATCGTGTGGGAAGACGACTATCTGTTGGTGGTCGAAAAGCGATCGGGCCTACTCTCTATTGCTACCGACAAAGAGAGTAAACGCACGGCATACTTCATAATTAGCGAATATCTCAAATCGATAGATCCAAGCGCCAAAGTTTTTGTTGTGCATCGTTTGGATCGCGAAACTTCGGGGCTTATGATTTTTGCCAAAGATGAACACACCAAATTCGCCATGCAAAGCGCATGGAACGACACGGTGATCGAACGAAAATATGTGGCTGTGACCGAAGGCGTTTTCCAAGACGCGCAAGGCGTAATATCCACCTACCTCACCGAAAGTAAAGCGCTAAAAGTGTATGCCACCACGCGCGAAAATGGCAAGATAGCCTCCACCGCCTATAAAGTGTTGAAAACGTCGGTCAAAAAAAATTTATCACTCATCGAACTCGAGCTGGCCACAGGGCGCAAAAATCAAATACGCGCTCACTTGGAGCATATAAATCACCCCATCATTGGCGACAAGAAATATGGAGCCACCGCTCCTTCGCCTATCGATCGAGTGGCACTACACGCCATGACTATCAAATTCCATCACCCACAAACACACCAAGAGCTGAGCTTTTCGACCCCTATCCCTATTAGTTTCAGTAAGTTGTTTTGATTGCCCCCCCCCCCGGGGGGAGCAATTAGCCCCAAAAAATTATAAGGCCGGCGGCAATTGCATGCGTTTGAAGGCGCTGGCACCATAAAGCGCTGCAACGCGTTCGACGATTGCTTTGGGGTAGCGTTTTTCGAGCTCCGTCTGGCTCTCGCCCCGATCGACCATGGCTCGCAACACTGGGTCAAGCACCGCGTAATCGGGCAACGAATCGCTGTCTAGTTGTCCTTCGCGCAATTCGGCCGACGGTGCTTTGTCGATAATATTTTGCGGGATCACTTCCCCACGCACACTATTTATATAGCGCGACAATTCGTAGACCTCCCCCTTGTAGAGCGAGGCGATCACCCCCACCGCACCACTCGTGTCGCCATAGAGAGTGCCATAGCCTACCAAAATCTCCGAACGGTTCGATGTGTTGAGCATCAACGCCCCCGTGGCGTTGCTCACCCCCATGGTGAGCGCACAGCGAATACGCGATTGAATATTTTCGCATGCAAGGCCTAAATCACTATCGGGCAAAATTCGTTTCAACTCTTTCAACGCCTCTTGATAGACCCCCCCGATGGGCACAAGGTCGTAATGAAGCCCCAAAGCCTTGGCCATAGCCAACGAATCGTCCACCGAATGAGACGACGAAAAAGGCGAAGGAAGCAATATAACTCGCACATTGTCAGCCCCTAAGGCCTCCACCGCCAAAGCTACCACCAGCGCAGAATCGATACCCCCCGAAAGCGCAACGATGGCTTGGGTGGAGTGAGCGTCAACAAAAAATTGTTTCAATCGAGAGGTCAACTCCTCGAACTTTTGTGCAGCATTCATAATTCAATTTCAAAAAGTTTTTCCCAATTTTTACCCGTCATAAAAATTCGTTTCCCAACGCTATCCACGGCAATACCATTGAGTACGTCGGCCTCCGGATTTTCGATCTGCCGTGCCAAGGCCGCGCAATCGATCATCTGCTCCACATGTCCCGTTGCGGGGTCGATCACCGCCACCAATGAGGTGGTGTAGATATTTGCCCATATCCGCCCATCGATCCATTCCAATTCGTTGAGCAAATTCACCTCGCCGCGATCTGAGCGAACTTCGATCGTGCGACGCAGCGATAAATCCTTGCCACTGAGCACTTTAATGCTGCTCGAACCGTCGCTCACAAAAAATTCGCCACCGAAAAAAGTCAACCCCCAACCCTCGCCCGTGATCTGGTAGGTAGCCTTTTTCTTGAAACTTGTTTTATCGTAGACAAAGGCCTTGCCCTCGCGCCAAGTGAGTTGATAGAGTTGGTCGCCTTCCAAGGCCAGCCCTTCGCCAAAGTATGAGTGGCTAAGTTCTTGATTCCTAAGTACTTTGCCCGTCATCAGATCCACTTTGCGGATCGACGAACGCCCATATTCGCCCGTACTTTCATAGAGCGCACCTTGATCGAAAAGCAATCCTTGGGTATAGGCCGTCCTATCGTGTGGGTATATGTTTTTGATTTTTGCCACTAGGTACTTTGGCGCGGGGATACTCTCCGCGGCACTCTCCGCGGCAAGGCCCTGCTCCAAAGACAACGTCTCGTCTGTTTTGGGGGCCGTCGCACCGCAAGCCACCAACATAATGGGCAATACATAAGGCGCAACGCTCCTATATAATTTTCTTAAATTCATGGCTCACAAAGAGATAATAGATCACAACGCTGAATCGATAGATCGCTCCAACGCGTTTTTTTGGTGCTTTTATTTTGGGATATTGGCCTCGGAGTTGCCAAAAATTGATATGACCCTTGGCGATAGCGGCTGCAAAGTTCAACTTACCGGCCACCAAATAGCTGGCCAAACGCAAGAAATCGGTAGCCAAACGCGCCGTATAGACACACACAAAACGCCACACAGGCAGGTTTTTGTAGAGCATGGCTATGTTGTTGCGGAAATTGAGAAACGTTTTCTGAGCCGACCAAACAGGCAAAGTGCCCGCCCCCACATGATAGACCACACTCGAAGGGACAACCTTGACCGAGAAACCCATACGCCGAAAACGCCAACAAAGATCAATCTCTTCCATGTGAGCAAAAAACAGCTCGTCGAAACCTCCTGCCGCACGAAAAGCCGATCCACGAACAACAAAAGCAGCCCCCGAAGCCCAAAAAATCTCGCGCTCATCATCATATTGCCCCACGTCCTTTTCGCATTCGTTCACCAAACGTCCACGACAAAAAGGATAACCCAACGTGTCGATAAAACCTCCCGAAGCCCCTGCATATTCAAAATATTCACGTGTGGCGTAGCTCATGATTTTTGGTTGCACAACCGCCACACGCTCATCTTGAACCATCAACCCTACGAGCGGTTCTATCCAACCACGGCTCACCTGAACATCCGAATTCAAGAGCACAAAATACTCATAGTCAAGACTTTGCAAAGCGTGATTGTAGCCGCCGGCAAAGCCATAATTTCGATCCAATACCACCAGATTAACGGCCGGGAAGTGAGTTCTAAGGAAGTCGAGAGAGTCGTCTGTCGAACCATTGTCGGCCACCACAATATCGGCTATCGAGTCCGGCGTGTATTCAAAGAGAAAAGGCAGAAATTTCGCCAAAAAATCTCTACCGTTCCAATTCAAAATAACGATGGCGGTCTGTTTCATCAGAAAAATCAGTTCATCTGTGTCTACTATTTACCGTGACACTGCTTATATTTTTTGCCACTTCCGCAAGGGCAAGGGTCGTTGCGACCGACCTGTTTTTCGACATGCACGGGCGATGGCTTTTGTTTGTCGGCCGTGGAGGCGGAGGCAGCGGCCTCGGTGCGAGAAGTTTGCAAACGGCTCATATCCTGAGCCTTAGGCTTAGGTGCTTCGCGTACCGGCGTATTTTGCTGAACCGGGATAAAGGCTTTCAAAAGAGTAGAAAGCACCTCGCGATTCACATCGTCAACCATTGTTTTGAACAAGCCAAACGATTCAAATTTATAGATCAACAGTGGATCTTTTTGCTCATACGAAGCGTTTTGCACCGATTGTTTTAGATCGTCCATCTCGCGCAAATGTTCGCGCCATTTGTCGTCTATTGTCACCAAGATAATGATCTTAGAGAATGATTTCATGATCTCGGCTCCGCGACTTTCGACCGCTTTTTTCAAGTTGACCGACACATTGAAGCCACGCAAACCGTCGACCACAGGGATCGAAATATTTTCGTAATGTTCGCCCTGCTCTTTGTATATATTTTCGAGCACAGGGAATGCCACACGAGCAATTGTCTCGCTACGACGCACCAAAGCTTGACGCATATCGGCCACCAAAAGATCAGAAAGTTCTTCGTCGCTCAGATCAGAAAATTGTTTCTCGTCCAAGGTCGGTTCGATCGATAGTTGCGAAATCATCTCCAAACGGAAAGCCTCCAAATCGTCGCTTCTGAAATTCTCGACAAAGGTATCGGCAAAGTCGTTCATCATGTTGTTGATGTCCAAATCTATCGATTGGCCGCTCAGTGCGTGGCGACGACGAGTATAGATCACCTCACGTTGCGCATTCATCACATCGTCGTATTCCAAAAGTCGCTTACGCATACCGAAGTTATTCTCTTCCACCTTGCGTTGAGCACGTTCGATGGCTTTGGTCATCATGCCTGCTTGGATCGATTCGCCATCTTTGATCCCCATGGCGTCCATCATCTTGGCAATACGCGCCGAACCAAACAAACGCATCAAATCGTCTTCGAGCGAAACAAAAAACTTAGACGATCCCGGGTCTCCTTGGCGACCGGCACGACCCCGCAACTGACGGTCTACGCGGCGTGATTCGTGACGCTCGGTACCCACAATGGCCAGACCACCAGCCGTTTTGACGGCATCGGTTAGCTTGATGTCAGTCCCACGACCTGCCATGTTGGTGGCAATGGTCACTTGCCCCTCGTGGCCGGCCTGCTGAACAATCATCGCCTCCGATTGGTGTTGTTTGGCGTTGAGCACGTTATGAGTAATGCCACGCAGTTTGAGCATTTTGCTCAACAACTCCGAAATTTCGACCGAAGTGGTACCCACCAACACCGGACGCCCATTGTCTACCAAAGCCTTGACCTCCTCTATCACCGCCGCATATTTCTCTCGCTTGGTTTTATAGATCACATCTTGTTCGTCATGGCGCGATATTGGGCGATTGGTTGGGATCACAATAACGTCCAACTTATAGATATTCCACAACTCCGACGCCTCGGTTTCGGCCGTACCGGTCATACCCGACAATTTGTGGTACATGCGGAAATAGTTTTGCAGGGTGACGGTAGCAAAAGTTTGCGTAGCGGCCTCAACGCGCACATGTTCCTTGGCTTCGATCGCTTGGTGCAGACCGTCAGAATAACGGCGACCGTCCAAAATACGACCCGTCTGCTCGTCGACGATTTTCACTTTATTGTCTTGAACAATATACTCGGTATTGTTTTCAAACATGGCGTAAGCCTTCAAAAGTTGATGCACGGTGTGCACACGTTCGCTTTTGACGGCGTAGTCGGACAACATTTTGTCTTTGGATTCGGCCTTAGCCTCGTCGCTCAGATCGGTCGCTTTTTGCAATCGAGCAACTTCCGAACCAATGTCGGGCAAAATAAAGAACGCTTTGTCTTGTGTTTTGAGCGCCAAGGCATCGTGCCCCTTGTCGGTGAGCTCCACAGCGTGAAGTTTTTCGTCGATCACAAAAAACAGATCGTCCGTGATTTCGTTCATTCGCTTGGAGTTGTTCTCCATATACGTGTTCTCGGTTTTCTGCATCAGAACGCGCATGCCATCTTCGCTGAGGAACTTAATCAACGGCTTATATTTGGGCAACCCCTTGACGGCACGAAACAGCAAAATGCCACCCTTTTCTGTGTCGCCGGAGGCTATGAGTTTCTTGGCTTCGGCCAAAATCGAGGTGCAAAGATTTTTTTGTAACGTATAGAGGTTCTCCACCATCGGATTATACTCCTCGAAGAGTTGATCTTCGCCCTTGGGCACAGGGCCCGAAATGATGAGCGGAGTACGCGCATCGTCAATGAGCACACTATCTACCTCGTCCACAATGGCGTAGTGGTGACCACGTTGCACCAGATCTTCGATCGAAGAAGACATGTTGTCGCGCAGGTAGTCAAATCCAAATTCGTTGTTGGTGCCGAATGTAATATCGGCCGCATAGGCCTTGCGCCTAGAGTCGGAACCCGGCTGATGACGATCTATACAATCGACCGTCAGACCATGAAATTGATAGATCGGGCCCATCCACTCCGAGTCGCGTCGAGCCAAATAGTCGTTCACCGTGACAATGTGTACCCCCTTGCCAGCCAAGGCGTTAAGGAAAACCGGCAAAGTGGCCACCAAGGTCTTACCCTCGCCCGTTGCCATCTCGGCGATATTCCCCTTGTGGAGGGCCACCCCGCCAAAAAGCTGCACATCGTAGTGCACCATATCCCATTTAAGGGTGTTGCCGCCAGCCACCCACGAAGTTTGATAGATCGCCTTATCGCCTTGGATTGTCACAAAATCTTTCGAGGCCGCCAATTCACGATCGGCCGCCGAAGCGGTAACCTCCACCGTGTCGTTTTCGGTGAAACGGCGCGCCGTCTCCTTGACAATAGAAAAGGCAACGGGCAGCATTTGGGTCAATTGCGTCTCTATGGTTTGGTTGATCTCTTTTTTGAGGCTATCGATCTGACGCCCCATCTCTTCTTTTTCTGCAATCGAAGCCTCGGGGCTATCGATGGCAAGGGTCAGCTCTTCGATTTTCTTTTGTGCAGGGTCTGTCGCCTGAGCAATCAAGGCACGCAAAGAGGCTGTTTTTTCGCGCAATTCGTCGTTACTCAACGCGGCGATGGCCGGATAGGCGGCTTTTATTTGCGCCACAATCGGTTCGATTGCCTTGCGATCTTTGTCGGCCTTACTGCCAAAAAATAGTTTGATCAGACTTGCTGTTATTGACATATCGAAAAATTTATTTTGTAGTTACTACTATAATATACACGCATTAAAAGGCAAATATAGTGTTTTTTTTGAAATATTACACAAAAAAAAGAAGCCCAAGTAGTTTATTCACCACTGAGCCTCTTTGTTTTTTTGGGATTTACCGTATTTTTAGGGGGGTTACCATGTTTAGGGGTTTCCCGGGGTGGCAATTACTTGCCGCGGTTTTCCATATGTTTTTTGTATCGGGTATTGAACTTATCAACGCGTCCTGCCGTGTCAACCAATTTCTGTTTCCCTGTATAGAACGGGTGTGAGGTGTTGGAAATTTCGACTTTATAGACCGGATAGGCTTCGCCGTTCACTTCGAGGGTTTCTTTCGACTGCACAGCGGACCGACACAAAAACACAGTTTCGTTAGACATATCTTTGAATGCCACAACGCGATACCCTTCCGGGTGGATTCCTTTTTTCATTGTTTACTGGTTTTTGTTTATTGAACGGCAAAGGTAATAACATTTATCGGAAATAAAAAAACTATTTTTGAGTGTCCATCGTTTTAAGAGTCGATGATTGCGCGTGAACACTTGCCGGGGGTTGCGCTCCCATGATCAGGCTAGCCCCGGCCACCACCGCTCGATCGGTGTCCGAGAGTGGTCGTCCGCTGACAGGATCGGCCGTGTCGCCCACCTTTGGGGCGCGGATCATGGTCTGAAATTTCGAGGTGATATAGGCCGTGAAAATCGGAAACATCATCATGCCGGCGCCAGCCAGAATGACCGACATCACCTTGCCCACCCCCGTCACCGCATACACATTGCTGCCCACCGTTGTCACGTCCATAAAAGCCCACCACAGCGCGTCCGAAAAATTGGTTACCGACGGATTGATGCCTTTTTCGAGAGCATAAAAAACCAGAGAAGCAAAATAAGCCGTGGCGATGATCGTCACAACATATGTAATAAAAAGCGAAGCAATACGCGAACGAGTGAAAAAACTAATGACGATCGCTATGCCGAATCCGCCGCGAATGAGCGGAATGAGCCGAATGACAAAATAGGCCTCCTGGCTCACGTGTATCGAGGTGTAGTGCAGTATGTTAAGATAGGGAATGGCGATCAAGAAAAATACAATATTGCGCCAAAAGTAGCGCCATTTGTTGCTCGCCGCCGCGCCGCTGACAATAAAATCAGTCATAAAGATAATACAGACGGCCAGCTGAATGTTGAGCACATCACTCTGGTCGAGCATCACCTTGGGCAAGAGAAGCTCCACCGACAGCACGGCGATGATGGTGATGCTACCCAGTATGACTAGTGCATTGAGGCTTTTGAGTAGTATTTTCATGGCGTGCTAACTGTTTTTTATTCCAAAGAAAAACTCCGGGCGCCTACCGAGCATGAGATCCATCGCAAAATGGCTTGTTGCCACTCCGCCCGCATCGACACAAAGTTACCCGATTACGCACCTGAAAAACATAGCCATCGGCCGCCGTGACAGGGATCCCGCCACGAACCCATATCGGCCCATGACGATTGATCACCGGATCCTCGATCAAAGCAATAGAAGGCTCAAAACAAGGCTCCAACGCCTCTTGCGAAGCATTGTCCCACTCCTTCAATCGCCCCGACGGACAACGCGACGAGGCGTGGATAGCCCAATCTCGATTTTGACGATCGTCGGAAGATCGCGTCAAATTCCACACATCGTCTTTCGCCTCGCAAAAACGCGCATAGGCGCAATACTTGGGGTTGTCGGTCAGTGTAAGTGTCTGGCCGACAAACTGCTGGGCATCGACCAGCGGGGGGCGATGCTGTGCCGTGAGCGCGGGATCCCACTTCGCTTTCAGATGGCTACCATCGCAATAAGGCGCGTTTTTTGTGTGTCCACATCGACACAAGGCCACCGACTCGGCGCCCAGCTTGACGTAGTTTTTTTCGCCCGCGCGATACTCCCACGACGAACCATCATCGTCTTGCACAATTGTTTGCTGACGAATTTCGGCATTACCGAACACCATATAGGGCCCATTTTGGGTAATATGAATTTGATATTTTTCGTCAATCAAAGGGGCTCCCTGTTCGTGATTTTTCATGTTTTTGCTCTATTTTTTGCTACTATGCAGCAAGAATAGTGCCAAACCGGCATGCAAATTCCGAGTTATTAAGGCGTTTTTTCGGTAAAAGTTATTACCTTTGTTCGTTAATTGTGATATTTTATAAAAAACGCACCACATTTAGAAATGAAGAAAACTTTAATAATTTTCATAGCACTACTTATATCGTCGGCAAGCAGCGCCAAAGGTTTCTATGGCGGGATTCGTGGCGGTGTGAACTTCACCTCATTAACCAAAACATCAGACGCGCAATTCAAAGTCGGAGGTAACTTTGGTGGATTTATGGGTGTCCAATTCGCTAGCGTGGCGGCCATTCAGCTCGAAGCGCTATACTCGTTCCAAGGAACAAAATTCATCCTACAAGACGACGGGCACGAAAACCTAAACCTCGACTACATAAAAATTCCGGTGATGGTTAAACTCTACTTAATCAAGGGTTTGAATATCGAAGCCGGGGTTAGTTTCAATATTTTGACTTCGGCTCTTTTGGGCGGCCATAAGGCGACAGGCTACAACGGATTCGACTTTTCGATCCCCGTTGGTCTGGCCTATCAATTTGGGCGCCATTTCGAGCTAGGTGCGCGTTACGATATTTCGACGGTCAAATATCACCCCCGTCGAACGGGCTCGAACTCGGTGTGGTCGGTCAATGTTGCATGGCGCTTTTAGTGTGAGAAAAAACGCTAGCCCAGGCAACTTTTTTTTTGAGAAAAATACGAAAAAATTACGAAAAACAAACATCAAAAGTATATGAAATTCACAGCAAAGACAATAGCCGATTTTTTGGGCGGAACTATCGAAGGTGACCCTTCTGTTTCGGTGAGCGAAGTTTGTAAAATCGAAGAGGGACGTGCTGGTGGCCTATCATTTTTGGCCAATCCCAAATACGAAGACCATATCTATTCCACAAAAGCATCCATTGTGATAGTCAACAACGACTTCGTTGCTCGCGAAACAGTGCAGGCCACCTTGGTGCGTGTGGCCAACGCCTACGAGTCGTTTGCCTCGCTACTAGACCTCTATGCGCAAAGCAAACCTCGCAAAACAGGCATCAGCCCCAAGGCATCCATCGCCTCGGACGCCACGTTGGGCGAAAATGTGTACGTTGGCGATTTTGCCGTCATTGACTCCGGCGCGGTTGTTGGCAATGATTCGTCTATCTATCCGGGCTCGTATGTGGGTGATCGGGTGCAGATTGGCTGCGGATGCAAAATATTTGCAGGGGTCAAAATTTATGAGGATTGCATCATTGGCGACCGTGTGACCTTGCATGCGGGCGTGGTCATTGGCGCCGACGGCTTCGGCTTTGCACCAATGCAAGACGGAACATACCAAAAAATAGCGCAAATCGGCAACGTGGTGATCGAAAACGATGTGGAAATTGGCGCCAACACTTGTGTAGACCGCGCTACGATGGGCTCAACAATTGTCCATCACGGGGTGAAACTCGACAATCTGATCCAAGTGGCCCACAATGTCACAATCGGCCAAGACACGGTCATTGCCGCTCAGGTGGGGATCGCCGGGTCGACCAAGGTGGGCAAACACGTGATGATGGGTGGCCAAGTGGGCATTGTTGGCCATATTATGGTTGCCGACAATGTTAAGATCGGTTCGCAATCGGGCATCAACAATTCGATCGAAAAAGATGGCGAAGTAGTGTTCGGCACACCATGTATGAATGGTTTGGCGTATCACCGTTCGCACGCTATTTTCAAAAATTTGCCGGCCTTGCGCACCCAAATTTTCGCAATGGCCAAAGATATAGAAAAGCTCAAACAAACGACCATCGAACAATAGCACAAAAAAAGTGCATCTGTTTTTTTGATATTAATTTTACTTTGAAATGAATTACAACCTCACACACCTCAGCGAGCTGGAAGCCGAATCAATATATGTATTGCGCGAAGTGGCGGCTCAATTCGAGCGTCCGATGTTGCTCTTTTCGGGTGGTAAGGATTCGATCGTCATGACGCATCTGGCTTGGAAAGCATTCTACCCCTCGAAAATACCGTTCCCTTTGTTGCATATCGACACGGGGCATAACTTTCCCGAGACGATCGACTATCGCGACCAAATGGTTAGCCAATTGGGAGCCGATCTCATTGTGGGTTCGGTGCAAGAGAGCATCGACACGGGGCGTGTGGTTGAAGAGACCGGCTACAACGCCTCGCGCAACAAATTGCAGACGGTGACCTTGCTCGACACGCTCGAAAAATACAAGGTCGATTGCGCGATGGGTGGCGCACGTCGCGACGAAGAAAAAGCACGCGCCAAGGAGCGCTTTTTCTCGCATCGCGATGAATTTGGCCAGTGGGATCCTAAAAATCAACGCCCCGAACTATGGAATATCTTCAACGGACGCAAAAATCCGGGCGAACATTTCCGAGCCTTCCCTATTTCTAACTGGACAGAAATGGACGTGTGGCAATATATTTTGCTCGAAAAAATCGCCATGCCCTCGATCTATTTCACTCACGAGCGCGACGTCTTTTTCCGCGACGGCCAATGGTTGGCTGCCGAAAAGTGCATGACACTCAAAGAGTCAGAAAAAGTTGAACGCATGCGCGTTCGATGCCGTACAATTGGCGATATTTCGTGCACCGGACTCACCATTAGCGAAGCCAATTCGCTGGAAGAAATCATCGACGAAATAGCCGCCTCGCGTGTCACCGAACGTGGCGGAAGAGCCGACGACCGCCGATCGGAAGCGGCAATGGAAGATCGCAAAAAAGAGGGATATTTCTAGCCCCCCCGCCAAGAAGTACGCAAAAAAAACATTCTATAAAAAAACAGAGAAAATACAGATGAAAATCGCAATCATAGGTTACGGAAAAATGGGGCACGAGATCGAGAAAGTACTACTCGCGCGCGGCCACAGCGTGGTGCTCTGTATCGACAAAGAGAACACGGCACAGATGACCGACGAAAACCTACAAAAGGCTGACGTGGCAATCGAATTTTCGGCTCCCGATGTGGCCTACCACAATATTTTGCGCTGCATCGAGGCTCATCTGCCCGTGGTGTGCGGCACAACGGCATGGCTCGATAAATACGACGAAGTGACTAAACGTTGCAATGCCCTGAACGGTGCATTTTTCTATGCCTCGAATTACAGCGTGGGCGTGAATCTGTTTTTTGCTGTTTCGCGCCATTTGGCCGACATGATGAGCCAATTTTCTAACTACGACGTCACATTATCCGAAGTGCATCACACCGCCAAAAAAGACGCCCCCAGCGGCACCGCGATCACACTGGCCGAAGGTATTTTGGAATCCGCAGGGCGCAAAAAACAGTGGCACCTGGGAACCACCACCCAGCCCGAACAGTTGGAGGTCACCTCCATGCGGCGATCTGTGGCCGCGGGCACACATACCGTTGTGTGGGAAAGTGAATCGGATATTATCGAAATCGAACACATGGCCAAAGATCGTAGTGGCTTTGCCGTGGGAGCGGTGATGGCCGCCGAATTTCTTGTGGGGCGTCACGGCGTGTTCACAATGAAAGATATGTTGGGGCTTTGATCGGCCAGACCGAACGACCGATAAGAAATCACCCATAGAAGCAAAAAAATAAAATTTAGCCACAAGAAAACAGATAAACAATGAATAAAATCAAAGAAATATGGAGCAACAAAAAAGTACGCTTTTCGCTTGTTGCTCTCATATACATATTGTGGTTTGTGGTATGGACAGAAAATCTGTGGTGGCTGCTTGGTTTGCCTCTGATTTGGGACTACTACTTTTCGCGCAAGATCGATAAAATCTTTTTGAATCGCTATCGAGCCTTCAAAGCCAAAAACAAGACACTGAAAATCACCCTCGAATGGATCGAAGCCCTCGGCTTTGCTGTGGTGGTGGTGGTGCCCTTGAAGCTCTATTTTTTCGGCATGTATGTGATCCCCAGCTCGTCGATGGAACAAACATTGCTCGTTGGCGACTACTTGATGGTGGATCGTTTGGCCTATGGGCCCAAGATGCCCAACACGCCGATCGCCTTCCCCTTTGTGCAACACACACTGCCCCTGACCAAAGACACACCCTCTTTTGTCGATTGGTTGCAGTTTGAATACAAACGCTTGGCCGGCTATTCGTCGATCAAACGAAGTGATGTGGTTGTCTTTAACTTTCCTGCCGGCGACACGGTGGCCGTGGAGTGGCCCAATAGCACATACTACGACTTGGTGCGCACGCCCACCACACGAGACTATGTGTGGCAAAACTCAAAAATAGTCTATCGCCCGGTCGATAAACGCGAAAATTATGTCAAACGATGTGTAGCCATTGCCGGCGACACACTCCGCTTCGATGGGCAAACGATCTACATAAATTCCAAGGCCACAACACCCGCCAAAGGGGTGCAATATGACTATGCAGTCCAAATGACAGGCCAAGAACAATGCCAAGTGATGACCTTCACCAAGCAACAATTAACCAAAGCCCAGGACGCAGGCGCAATGGTTGCACGCGCTATCTATCAAAGCGATAGCACAGAAATCTTCCCCCATCGCCCCGACCTCTATCCGTGGACAAAAGACAATTTCGGCCCACTATGGGTGCCAAGTCGCGGAGCAACCGTGAAGCTGACGCTCGACAACTTGCCGCTCTATGAACGGATTATCAAAAATTACGAGCATCATACACTCAGTGTCCGCGATAGCACTATCTATATCAACGGTGCGCCCACAAATAGCTACACCTTTGCCATGAATTACTACTTCATGATGGGCGACAATCGCGACAATTCGGCCGACTCACGTTATTGGGGCTTTGTGCCCGAAGACCATATCGAAGGACGCGTCAGCTTTGTGTGGCTATCAATCACACCGGGCGAAAATATATTTACGGGCCTTCGTTTCTCGCGCATGTTCCGTGGTGTTAACTAGTTTTATGTGAGTAGATTATGAGAATTAAATTAAATCGTCGAGGAATACTTTTTATCTCGTTTGCCATTTTGGTTTTGACAATCATCATCCTTGGCATTGTTTGGAGTGTGCGTAGCTGCTCATCGGGTAGAAAAGCGACACCAACGACCGACTCACTGGCTGCTTTCGACACAATTGGCATCAGCTATGATGAGTCGATGAGCGAGGACTCTCTCTTTACAGAAGATAGCACCCGTGCGGCGAGCAAAGAGAGCTCCACGCAAAATTATCTCGAACGCTTGGTTTTTAGCGATATGCACAAATCGCTCTATGGGCTTGATTCACAAGACTATGAGATCGAAGCTGGCGAAATCCAAAGCGGACAAACTTTTTCGCACCTAATGAACGACAAATACAATGTCAACATAGCGGTGATCAACGAATTGATAGAAAAAAGCAAAGGGATCTTTGATATGCGCGATCTGAGGGCGGGCAAACCATATACCGCCCTTTTGAGTCAAGACACAACCGCACACGGCGCCTTGGAGTATTTGGTCTACGAAAAATCGGCCTCCGAATTTATTATCTTCTCCACCGGCGACAGTGTTTTTGTACGCAAAGACAAAAAAGAGGTCACTTCAGAAGAAAAATACGCCGAGGGCACAATCACAAGCTCGCTTTGGGGCGCAATGTACGAAAATGGATTCAACCCACAGCTGGCCGCACGACTTAACGAAATATATAAGTGGAGCATCGACTTCTTCGCCATTCAAAGCGGCGATTCGTTCCGAGTGATCTACGAAGAACAATTTATCGACACCACCAGCATTGGTCTGGGGCGTATCTTTGGCGCTGAATTTATACACAAAGGCAAACCATATCTGGCCATTCGCTTTGAACAAACCAGCAAAAACGGCGACAAAGAGGTGGGCTATTGGGACGCGCTGGGCAAAAACTTACGCAAAAACTTCCTCAGCGCGCCACTGAGCTTCACCGCTCGCGTGAGCTCTAAATTCGGTATGCGTATGCACCCTATCACCCATCGGCGCCGTCAACACAATGGCATCGATTACGCCGCACCGTCAGGAACCAGAGTGCTGGCCGTGGCCGACGGTACGGTGACGGCCAAAGGCTGGGATCGCGGCGGGGGAGGCAACAGGCTCTGGGTGCGCCACGGACAAGGACTTGAATCGGCCTACTTACACCTACGCGGTTTCGCCTCCGGGGTGTCGGTCGGTTCACGCGTGAGACAAGGGCAAGTGATTGGTTATGTGGGCTCTACGGGCGCTAGCACAGGGGCGCACCTCGATTTTAGGATCCGACAAAAAGGGAAATACATAGACCCCGCCAAAACACCGTCAACACCAACAGACCCAATCAAAGAAAGTAACAAAACAGCTTTCAAACAGATGAAAAACGACGTAATAGAGGTGATGAGTCAATACGCCAAGAAATAACTCTTTGTTGTGACTTTCCGAAAAATCGTTTTTCGGTGACTTTCCGGGAAATTTTTCTTCGTTTTAACGTCGGCTCCTATCCCCAGAAGTCACCTTTCAAAAAAAACAACGCGCAAGTTTTTTTTTTATGCAGTGCAAGATAAATGAAAATAGAAGTTCATAACGGAAAATTAGTAGTGCCCGACACGCCAACAATCCCTTTTATCGAAGGTGATGGGGTGGGCCGTGATATTTGGCCTGCCACACAACGAGTGATCGAGCAAGCGGTGGCCAAAGCCTACTTCGGCAAACGAAATATCCAATGGCGGGAAGTCTTAGCCGGGGAACGAGCCTTTGAACTCACAGGCGAATGGCTGCCCGAAGCCACAATCGAAGCCTTCGAAAACTACTTGGTGGGCATCAAGGGGCCGCTCACCACGCCAATCGGCGGAGGTATTCGTTCGCTGAACGTGGCCCTGCGCCAAAAATTAGACCTCTACGTATCTTTGCGCCCTACGCAATATTTTGCGGGAGTGCTCTCGCCACTGCTTCACCCCGAAAGGGTCGATATGACAATGTTTCGCGAAAATACCGAAGACATATACGCGGGCATCGAGTGGCAGGCAGGATCCGAGCAAGCACAACAAGTGATCGACTTTCTGCAAAACGAAATGGGAGTGCGCAATATCCGTTTCCCCGAAAGTTCGGCAATCGGCATAAAACCAATTTCGCGCCAAGGGTCGGAACGCTTGGTGCGCGCGGCGGTCGAATACGCCATCAAACACCACAAACCATCGCTCACCATTGTTCACAAAGGCAATATCCAAAAATTCACCGAAGGCGGATTCAAAAATTGGGGCTACGATGTGTGCGAAAATGAATTTACCGACCATATCTTCTCGATGCGCGAATGGGAAAAAATCAAAGCCGAACAAGGTGAAGCACAAGCCAACCAAGCACTAATCAAGGCCCAAGAACAAGGTCGAGTGGTGGTGAAAGATTGCATAGCCGATGCCTTTTTGCAAAACACACTACTCCACCCCGAACATTATTCGGTCATCGCAACTACGAACCTCAATGGCGACTATATGTCCGACCAAGCGGCAGCTATGGTTGGCGGCATCGGCATTGCCCCGGGAGCGAATATAAACTACCAGAGTTTGCACGCCATTTTTGAGGCTACGCATGGCACAGCGCCAACCATTGCAGGGCGGGGAGTGGCCAACCCGTGCTCGCTGTTGCTTTCGAGCGCGATGATGCTCGACTACATCGGCTGGGGGCAGGCCGCAACGATAATCACAAAGGCCATCGCCGATGCTATCGCCGCCGGTCAAACAACGGCCGACTTGGCACCGGTAGCCTCACGAGCGCTCTCTACGTCGGCTTTTGCCCAAGTGCTGATCGATAAGATAAATGATGGGAACGCCGTTTGTCGCTAAAAGTTTTCGCGGGCGTGCGCGCGGGGCGGCGGGGGCGGGAGAGGGCAATGTTCTCTTCTATCGAAACTCACCATTAAACAATTTACAAGAGGTCACCCAAATATAAAATCACCGAAAAAGATTCGTCTCACCTTAAAAATCATAAAAAACTGAAAGAAGATGAAAGAAGATTTGCTCGACAAACTATCTGACACGATCCAAGATACGTGCAAGATTGAAAATGATCTCTTTGGTCGATATGGTGTCAAACGAGGCCTGCGCAACGAAGATCACTCAGGCGTATTGGTCGGCTTGACAACGATCGGCGATGTGGTGGGCTACGAAAAACATGAAGATGGCTCGCTGGAAGCAATCCCCGGCAAACTGGTCTATCGCGGCATCGAAATTCAAGATCTGGCCCACGGAGTGGAAAAAGAGGGACGCTGCGGCTTTGAAGAAACTGCATTCCTACTCCTGTCGGGCTACCTACCCAAGGGTGAGGAATTGAACGATTTTTCGGCAATCATCAACGAACACATGATATTGCGTCATTCGCAAAAAATGAATATCCTGCAAAGTTTCAGTAGCGATATTATGAATATGCTGGCTCGCGCGGTGCTGCAACTCTACACCTATGACACGGATCCCGACAACACAACGCACATTAATTTGGTGCGCCAGTCGGTCGATCTGATTGCTAAATTCCCGGCCATCATCGCCTTGGCCTATCACACCAAAAATCACTACACCAACAACGGTTCGCTCCACATTCGTCACCCGAAGCCAACATTTTCTATCGCCGAGAATTTTCTCTACATGATGAAAGGGTCGACGGGCTACACTCCGCTCGAGGTGCGCATTTTGGATCTGTGTTTGGTGCTTCACGCCGATCACGGCGGTGGCAATAATTCGACCTTCACAACACGCGTCACCAGCTCTTCGGGAACCGATACTTATTCTTCTATTGCGGCGGCCATTGGTTCGCTCAAAGGGCCTCTCCATGGTGGGGCGAATATCAAGGTGATGGATATGTTCAAACACCTATGCGCCAATATTGATGATTGGACAGACCGCGCTTTGGTGAAGGCTTATTTGATGAAGATTTTGCGCCACGAGGCCTACAACGGCAAGGGTTTGATCTATGGCATCGGGCATGCGGTTTATACGATTTCCGACCCGCGCGCGGTGTTGCTCAAAGAGATGGCGCGCAAGTTGGCCATCGAAAAAGAGCGAACGGCGGAGTACGACTTCTTGGAATTGATAGAGGAGCTTGGTGTTGAGTCTTTTATGGAGTTCAAGGGGGAGTCTGTGGGCAAGCGAGTTTGTGCGAACGTCGATTTTTACTCAGGTTTTGTGTATGACATGATAGGCATGCCGTCGGAGGTTTACACGCCTTTGTTTGCGATGAGTCGTATTGCTGGATGGACGGCTCATCGGATTGAGGAGTTAAATTTCGATTCTCGTCGTATTATTCGTCCTGCGTATAAGAATGTGGGTTTACCTCGTAGTTACGTTCCATTGTCCGAACGTTAGTTGTTATTTTGCGGCATGGCAATCAGGGGTTTTGGGGGTATATTTCCAAAACAGAATAGAGCCGGTTCAGAAAAACGAAGTTTTCAAGAGCAGTTAAGAAAAACGAAGTTTCCAAGAGCCGGTTCAGAAAAAAACGAGC
>JAVWYC010000012.1:0-18863 GCA_036661755.1 Mucinivorans sp.
TTCAACAAAACTAATTGACGGAAACTATAAAACCACGCTCCCGCATACGAACCGCAATCGCCTGAAGCTCCATAGAACTGATCTTTATAATCCCCGAAGCCGGCGTGTCACGATCAATAGAATACAACATAACCTCCGATGGAACAATCAAAGAATAAGCCTCAATCAATGCCGATACTTCGCTATCTGTCGTGTTGTCGTATTTAACTCCTTGAAACTCACCGCGAATCATCATGGTCTGAATAACCAAACGACCATCGAAAAGTCTCATCAAAGCCACCGTATCGGCCGTCGATCGACCGAGAGCCGCTCGGTTGATCGTCGCAGCCGTGGCCTGAATAGCACTGTCAAGCTTGAGTATATTACGGTCGACCTTACTCAAAGCCTCACGCACCGCCGGACGATCAATCATCGTGGCGTTGCTCAACACCGCAATACGAGCCTCGGGAGCCAAACGGTTGCGAATCTCGATCACCATATCAATCACAGCCCCAAATTGAGGATGCATTGTCGGCTCGCCATTGCCAGCGAAAGTGATGTGATCGGGCAAATGACCCTCGGCGCCCATCTTGATGAGCGCCTCCTCGAGCTCCACTCCAACAGCCTGCTTGTCGTTGAACGACCCGTGTGGGTGATCGGCATTCCAACCGCATTCGCAGTAAATACAGTCGAAATTACAGTGTTTGGAGCTGGGATTCAGCAGATTTACGCCTAGCGACAAACCTAATCGACGCGAGTGCACAGGGCCGAAAATGATGTGATTGTATAGAGCTGTCATTTTTTATTTGAAAATTTCTTTGTTTTGCAAAATAAAATCAAGAAGCTATTCCCTAAAATTTAATGCCAATACGTGCCTTTTGAGAAAAATCGTTGCCACTTTCTGTTGTATACAAAACCAGTGCCACGCGAAAATCGATAGATCCAATGTCTCGTACTTTGAGCGTATATCCCCACGAGGCTTCGGCTCGGTTGTATATCTTTTGGGTGTAGTATTTCGAGCCCCAGAGCACCGATAGTGCGGAGCCTAGATAAAGCTCGTCGCGCAAGGCGAAGCCTTTGTACCCGATGCTCACCTTGGCATTAAAGCCAACGCCGCTCTGCCACTGTCCTGCATTGTCGACAGCCAAGCGGTTGCGATTCATCGAGCCTAGAACTCCAACATTAGCTTTCAGTTCGTCGAGCACTGTCATGTGAGCAAAATCGACACCCACCATGGCGTTGTAGCCAGCCACGTCGCGCAAAAAAACATCTTCTAAGCTTAGTTTATTGTGTGCATAATAGAGGCTAGCTTGGGCGGTGACAAAGCGAGCGAATTTGGACTGCACATTACCCCCCGCCATAAAGGCCTCTTGCTCTTTTTCGCGATCGAGCGCAAACCAGTCGAAAAATGCTTCACCGTAGACATGCCGGCCATGCCACGAAACGACCGCTCCTTGAATTGTGTGGTTGAAATCGCGAAATGAGCTACTGAAAAACGAATGCGAGTAATCGCCTTTGAGCGCCGAACGTGGCAGAAGACCAAACGAGTGGTCGGCCCCCTTTGCGCCGCGATAGTTATAGAAAATCTGTGCCTTAGGTATTTCGCCAAAAGCAGGCATCCCGAATTGTTGTGTGAAATCGAAACCTACCATCAGCCGGTGGTGACCGTTGTTTTTCTTGTCGAACAGTTCGACCCCTATTGTGGGAGCAACCCATGCACCCGAAAGTGTGCGTGGAGCTACCACTGTACCGTTACATTCGGCATTGTCGACAAAGATACCGGCATTGACCCCCCATACTAATTTTTGTGCTTGTAGCTTGTCGCTTAGGGCCAGGGAGGTGATGATGGTCAGAATGAGTAGTCTTTTCTTCATTGTGCAGCTTGGTGTCCTATGCCGAGGGCTTTAATATTTTCGTCGACCACCGCTTGCCCTTTTGAGCCAAAGACGTTGGCGATGCCTTGTTCGAGCAGTTGGTATTCTATCCCCAAGATATCGGCTGCCGCGCCGAGCAAAATCATATTGGCCGACCTTGTGAGTGAGGCTTCTTGTGCCAAAGCATCGATGTCGAGTAGGATCACTTTTTCGCGTGCTGCGCCGAGCTCATTGATCAAGGTTTGGGTGTCGGGATAGGTGGCTATGTTGATAAAGGGCAGCAAAGAGCTAACAATAGCCCCGTCGGCCTTTAGGTAAGGCACATAGCGCAAGGCCTCCATCGGCTCTAGCGAAATCACTACGTCGGCCGCACCGCGCGCAATGAGATCCGAGGCAATGGGTTCAGACGAGATACGCAGGTTCGACTGCACATCGCCTCCGCGTTGGCTCATGCCGTGCACTTCGGCCTGTTTGATATACCAGCCTTTGGCCAGGGCGGCGTGACCAATAATGGCGGCGATGGAGAGGATTCCTTGGCCTCCCACGCCGGAAAGTATGATGTCTAGTTTCATTTTTTGTGTCTTTTTTTGAGCGTTTGTATACATTCGCGACGCGGAATAATAACCGACACACCACGATATTCGATCTCGGAACTGATGATGGTTGTGATTTGCTCTATATTTTTTGGTAGTGGTATCACAACGTGCAAGTGGTTGGCTTCGACGCCAAGGCCCAAGCAAATTTGTTCCAACCGCCCTGTGCCTGCCGAATCTTGTCCGCCGGTCATTGCTGTTGTCAAGTTGTCGGATATAATAACGGTGATGGCGCTTTTATTGTTCACCGCGTCCAGTAGACCCGTCATGCCCGAATGGGTGAAGGTCGAATCGCCAATCACGGCTACCGAATAGTGCAAACCAGCGTCCGCGGCACCTTTGGCCATTGTGATGGAGGCGCCCATATCGATACATGAATTAATGGCGCGAAGGGGCGGCAAAGCGCCAAGGGTATAGCAGCCAATGTCGCTAAAAACTTTGCAATCGGCCTTTGTGGCCACCACTTGATTGAGCGCCTCGTACATAAGGCGATGGCCGCAGCCCGTGCACAGAGCCGGCGGACGAGCAACGACACAGTCCGAGGCTTTGGCTGCCTGACCCTCGGCGCTCCGAGGGCCAAAAAGGGCGAGCCGAACATTGTCGGGCGTTAATTCGCCCACGCGAGGCAACACTCCGTCGAGGCGCCCCGTAATCTTAGTTTCGGTGGGTAAGGTGCCGCGGACTTGCTCTTCGATGAATGGTTGACCATCTTCGACCACCAAAATCGCGGAACAAAGCTCGCCCAAGCGGCGGACTAATTTCTTGGGTAATGGATATTGCGAAATTTTCAGAATAGGGTAGGGGCAACCCGATGGGAAATTTTCCATTACATAATTCACCCCAATACCGGAAGCGATGATACCCAGCGTTTTATCGGTGCCTGTGGTGAAGGTGTTGTAGGGTGAATTTTCTGACAGATCTTCCACCGTAGGCCATTGGTCGATCACTTCTTTGTAACGGCGCCGTGCATTGACGGGCAATAGAATCCAGTCGGCAGGATTTTTGGGGAAAGTAATGGGCGGCACCGATTTCGCTTGATCGCTTACCTCGATCACGGCACGTGAATGCGCTATGCGCGTTGTTAGGCGTACGAGCACGGGGAGCGATAGTTGTTCCGAGAGCTCGAAAGCGTAGCCCACCATGTTGTAGGCTTCTTGTTGAGAGGCTGGTTCGAGCGTGGGCACGAAGGCGAATTTGCCATAAAAACGCGAGTCTTGTTCGTTTTGTGATGAGTGCATCGACGGATCGTCGGCCACCACAACCACCAGACCACCATTGACACCGCTCATGGCCGAATTGATAAAAGCATCGGCCGCCACATTGAGCCCGACATGTTTCATACACACCAAAGCCCGACGACCGACATACGACACACCGAGCGCCGCTTCGAGGGCTGTTTTTTCGTTGGCACACCAATCGGTGTGAACCCCTGGCCGAGCGTGAGCTTGAATGTATTCTGTGATTTCGGTCGACGGAGTGCCCGGATAGGCATACACCCCACTAATGCCGGCGTCGATTGCTGCACGAGCCACCGCGCCATCGCCAAGAAGCAACTCTTTTTTCATATTTTTCGTTCGATTTCTAAAAACGGTAAAGATAACTAAAATATCAAGACGAATTAAAGAAATGCTCTAAAAAAATGCTCTAAAAATAATAGTTGGCGTGTGGGTGTCGATTGTGAAACTATCGCCAAGCACTTGGTTGAGGGTGCCGCTCCACCAACTACGTGCGCGATTGTGGGGTAGGTCGTAGCGCAAACCTTTGTAGCGTATTGTTGCCGTATTGTCGAGCGCAAAAACCGAGACCTGTTGGCCGCGAGTGGCAGTGAATGTGGTTGGCGAATTGATGGCGTCGAATTGGCCGTGAGAGGTCACCATGCGAACGGTGGCCTCTGTGGCGTAATCGGCCAAAAGGCTAATGTTGCCCAGCGTGTGGTCTTCTCTTTTGCCTGTTGCTCCAAGGATCGTGAGATCGGTCATTTGGTGGGCCAAGCAATATTGGACGGCTTTGGTCAGGTCGTTGGTTTCTTGGTCGGGGTTGCGATGCAAAATGGCGGCAAAATGCTCGGCGCACGCTTTGCTGATCGAGTCGCAATCGCCAACGATGGCTAGCGGTTCAATGCCATAGGCCCACAAAGCATCGGCCGCACCATCGCAACAAATGAGTGGTTGCGCGCTCTGCAATATTTCTAAGGCAAGGCCCTTGGACGGGAAATCGCCATCGGCGAGTATGGTGGCGCTATTTTTCATTGTGCATCATTTTCTTCCACTTAAAGTAGCCAAAGATAGCAATAATTGTGTAGAATGCATACAAAAATCCGGTCGGAGCAAGCCCTTTTTGTAGGTATAGCACAGCGCACACTATATCAACAGCGATCCAAACGAGCCACTGTTCGACATATTTGCGCGCCAAGAGCCATAGCCCAACAACACTCAGAGCGGTGGTGAAACTATCGCCCGGGGCAACCGTGGAGTCGGTCATTCGATCGAGCACCCACCAGATAGCCACCCACAAGACCAGTGTCACAACTATTGTCGGCGCGATATATTTTTTGGGTGTGTGTGTGATCGGGCGTTCTGTGTGGCCTTGACTTGTTGGGCGTAGCCAAAACCATAGGCCATAGAGGCTCGCCACAAGGTAGTATATGTTGATAGCCATATCGGCATAAAAACCGGAATTGTAGTATACCACAATATATATGGCCGGCATGACAATACCGGCGAGCCAAAGTAGTGCGTTGGCGCGATATTCCCAATAGAGGTAGACCAAGCCAACCGCAACGCCTATGATTTCTAAATAATCCATCGCCTTGTTTTTTTTAGAAGCGTACCGCTACTCGTGCCATGACGTTGGTGCCCGCCTGAGGGAAATAACCGGCATAGCTGTCGCGATGACCAGTGCCGTCGGCGGCCGTGACAAAGGAGTTGCTAGCCCAACCGTTGCTCGAATACATCTTGTTGAAAATATTGTTTACGGCCAAGGCGAGCGTAATGTCGCGCAGCACGGGGATCGACCTAAAAGTGTAGCTAAGATTGAGATTGCTAACAGAATAGGCGGCCAAACTGGCGCGTTCTTGCATCGCGTTGTTGAGATATTGTTTGCTCACATATTGGGTGGTGAGCCATGCGCCCCAACCGCGCATGTTGAATGACAAAGAGCCGGCCGCTGTGATTGAGGGCGAGAAAGAAATATCGGTATTGCCCACCGCGATCCGGGTCTGGGTGTAGAGTGGTTCGTAATTTTCGTCGTAATTGTCGAGATATTCTTTGTAATCGAGTATGCGGTTGCGGCTGAAAGTGCCGGTCAAATCGAGCCTTAGGCAAGGAATGATCTGCCAACCGAGCGATAGTTCGACCCCGGCACGAAAACTACGCTCCACATTTTCGGTCAACGGCTCGCCAATGTCGTTGGTGCGTCCGGTGAGCACCAATTGATCTTTGTAGCTCATGTAATATAGTGTAGCCTCGGCGCTCACTTTGCTAGTCGATAGTTTGTAGCCCAGCTCGGTGTCCATCAACCGTTCGGCGCGAGGGGTGATCCCCTCTGTGGCGTCGGTGTAGTTGTTGCGCGTGGGCTCTTTGTGTGCAATGGCAAAGGAGGCATAGAGGGCGTTGTGGCGATTGATCTGGTAGTGAAGGCCGGCTTTGGGGTTCATGAAGTTGAAATAGCGAGCCACATTGATCTCTTGCATCTGCGAAATGTTGAAGTCCCAATTGTCGTTACGCCCGTTGATTGTGTGACCCACGTGGCGATATTGCACATCGGCATATAGGCTCAGGCAATCCATCACTCGGTAATCGGCCTTTAGGAACACATTAACATCGTTTTTGATCGAATGATTGCTGTAATATTCGTGATCCGGTTGTAATTGTCCAACATAATTTTTTATCCATGTCACATTGCCAAAGTGATGGCCGCCATAACTATTGGCAGCTCCGCCAAGAGTGACTGTGATTTTTGGCGCGCGGTAGTTGACCGCCCACACTCCACCGCCAAAACCGTTGACCATCTGCTTGCGACGCACAAGATTGCTTTTTTTGATGATTTGACCATCAACCTCAAAGGGCGTCAACCCATATTCGAGAAGCGTGCGACCGTTTTTATACTCCTGATAATAGCCCTTGCCATCGGTGTAGTGCAACTTGATGGAAAGATCCCAGCGGGGTGCAAGACGTTGATCGACAAGCAATTGATAGTGCGTCTGGTTGTAATTGTCGGTCTGATCTTCGTAGAAGCCAATCACATTCCCATCTTTATCTTCGATCTCGCCGGCGGGGTTGTAGCGACGATTGGTGGCCAGTTGGGCGCTATCGATACCGTTCCACGCGTGATAGGTTTTTTCGCGACCGCCAAAGGTGATAAAACGTACGGTGGTCGATTTGCCATAGTATGCTCCTTGTGCAAAGTATGATTGGAGGTCGGTTGAGGCGCGATCGATATAACCGTCGGAGTGAACGTTAGACAATCGTGCGTCGAAGGCGAAGTGCTTGCCCAGCAGGCCTGTGCCCACGCGCACCATTTCGCGGTGAGTGTTGAATGAGCCATAGACGCCCTCGATTTCGGCCGAGGGTTTGAGTAGTGGCGCTGCGGTGCGAATATTGATACTGCCGCCAAAAGCGCCTGCCCCGTTGGTGGAGCTGCCAACGCCTCGTTGCACTTGCATATCCTCGATAGACGAGGCAAGGTCGGGCACGTTGACCCAAAATTGTGAATGCGACTCGGCATCGGCTGTTGGTATGTCGTTGGCTGTCACATTGATACGTGAAGGGTCGGTGCCTCGAATGCGAATAGAGGTGTAGCCCACGCCCGATCCGGCGTCGGAAGTAACCACCACCGAGGGGGTAGTCAGCAGCAGAAAAGGCAGATCCATGGCGCCTGTGTTGAGGCGGTTTATTGCTTGCCGATCAAGATTGGAGTAGGTGAGTGGAGTGCGTGCGCTGGCTCGTGTGGCGTTGATTGTCACATGTTCGATGCTCACCGTGGTGTCGCGTTGAGTTCTTTGTTTTGTTGGTGTTTGTGCCCAAGTGATGGTTGTGCTACTCATAAAAATAGTGAGGCACGCGATGATCGAAAAGATGTTTTTCATCAAAAAAAATTAATTAAAGATTAACAAAAAAGGGTGTTTTTTGTTAGTTGCGAGAGTGATTTTTATCAAAAAAAAGCCCCACTGTGATCCGACAGGAATATCGGGGCACAAGGGGGTTTCCTTAAAAAAAGAATCGTCATTTTTCCCTTCGTTGGTATTATCCGCATCAGGTTCAATGGGTTTGATCTCAGCCTATGGCGCCACTATTTGTGTAGTTTTGCTATTCAGCACCCCGTAAATATGGGGGCAAAGGTAATCATTTTTTGGGAATTTATTCCTTTTGAAGTTGAATTATTTGATGGCGTGCATAAATATATTACTTTTGTGGGGAATTTTATATCGGTTTTCAAGGTGAGCATTAAGGATAGACCCTAAACAATGAAAGAGAAAATCACAGTATCGTTAATCGTATCTACCTATAATTGGCCTGCGGCGTTGAATTTATGCCTAGATCGTATCCTAAGGCAGACGGTGCCGCCTTCCGAAATTTTGATAGCCGACGATGGCTCGACAGAAGAGACGAAAAAAGCAGTGCAACAATTTTCGTCGTTGTCCACCATCCCTGTGATCCATGTGTGGCATGAAGACAAGGGCTTTCGGCTTGCCGCCATTAGGAACAAGGCGATTCTTCTATCATCGGCACAGTACATTATACAGATAGATGGAGATGTGCTTGTTTCGCCACACTTTATAGAAGACCACTTGTATATGGCCGAAAACAGATGTTTCGTTCGTGGCACTCGGGTGATGCTCGACGAAAAAGAGACAAAACATATCTGCCGCACGGGGAAATTCTCTTTGATCGGGAAGTTTCGCCTAGCGATCATGCAACCGGTCAATGCTTTGCGTTTGCCGCTGTTTGTTTCTCGCTTTATTGTACGCAAAGAGCTGTCGGGCGAAAGGGTGAAGGGCTGCAATATGGCTTTTTGGCGCGAAGATCTGATGAAAATCAATGGTTTTAGCAACGATTTTAACGGTTGGGGCTCCGAAGATGTTGAGCTGGCTATCCGTTTGGTGAACTCCGGGATCGCAAAGAAAATCGTTAAATGTTCCTTGGTAGCCTATCATCTCTATCATGGTTTTGTGGGCAGGGATGACGCAGATCGAAATATGAATATGGTGCTGCATGCCAATAAAAATAATTTGACTTGGGCCGAAAATGGGATTATGCAAGCTCGCTAAACAAAAAATAAAATCGATGTGGAAAATCTTGTAAAAGTTATCATACCTATTTATAGCGCAACAATTAGTCCGTTAGAAAAGCTATCCTTAGAGCGAGCTTACGTGGTGCTTGGGCGCTATCGGATAGTGGTGGTGAAGCCTCGATCGCTCGATCTGCAATTTTTGTTGAGTGAATTTCCGGCTCTCACCTTCGAGAGTTTCGATGATTCGTATTTTGTTAGCATTCGTGGCTATAATCGGTTGATGATGACGGGCGAATTTTATCAACGTTTCTTGGATTGTAAGTATATCCTTATTTGTCAATTAGATACATACATTTTCAGCGACCGCCTCGGCGAATGGTGTGCCACGGATTACGACTATATCGGTGCTCCGTGGTTGGTGCGCCCCGTCTATCGTTTCCCGTTGTTTGTGTTCACCTCTTGGCTCAAAAAAAAGTATTGCACACTGCTCGATCGTCCTAATTCACAGATAACTAACTTCAAGGTAGGCAATGGCGGTTTGTCGCTCCGCAAAGTGTCGAGCCATCTACGAGCAACAATAGCATTGAGCGAAGTTGTCGAAAAATTTCTGTCGTATGGCAAGAATCACATTTTCAACGAAGATGTTTTTTTCTCTATCGAAGTCAATAAACATGGCCTAGGCTTTAAGTATCCCGACTATATGGAGGCTCTGCAATTTAGCTTCGATAAATATCCTGCTTTGTGCTATCGGCTGAATGACAATCGGTTGCCGTTTGGCTGCCATTCGTGGTATAAAAAGAAGATGAAAAGTTTTTGGTTCCCTATCATCAAGCCCGAATGTTAGTCCCGGGCTAAATAATCACCCAGAGCAGAAGATAAACATTCAAGGCCGTCACTATCAAGCCCAAAATGATAAGCAGGACGTTAGAAAAGACAGAGTTTTTGAAACGACCCATCACTCGCTCGTTTGAAGTCAACCACACCTGCGTGAAGATGGTGATCGGCAGTTGAATCGAAAGAAACATTTGCGAAAGGATCAACCCACGGAATGGATCGCCTACCAAAAAAATGATCGCCACACCCAAGCCGATCGACAGCGCAGCGCCAGTCTTGGAGTGAATGTCGCCAATGTTGAATGGCTCACCAAAAATCCCCGCAAAAATAGATGAACCGGCCATTGCCGAAGTGATGCTCGATGCAAGGCCGGCCAACAACAAAGCGACAGCAAAAATCACGGCTGCCGATTGCCCCAACAAAGGGGTGAGCATGCTCTTGGCCTGTTGTAATTCCACAACTTTTACGTCGTTTTGAAAAAACACCACAGCTGCCAAAATTATCATAGCCGAATTGATAGCCCAACCAATGCCCATGGAGAGTAGAGTGTCGATAAATTCAAAGCGAAGTTGTTTTTTGATCACACTCTCTTCCTTTACGTTCCACTGCCTAGACTGGATCACTTCCGAATGCAGGAACAAGTTGTGGGGCATGACAACAGCACCCAGCACACTGACGATGACCAAGATCGAACCGTCGGGAAACGAGGGCCTCACCCACTGCGTGGCGGCCACCGCCCAATCGACATCGATCAACCACAATTCATAGAGGAACGAAAGTCCGATGATCGACACAAAGGCGATGATCCATTTTTCTGTTCTGCGATAGGTGTTGGTGAAAAGCATGGCCAGACTGACCGAGCCAATGATCAGCGCTCCGATGCCAATAGGCAGATCGAACAACATTTCGAGGCCAATGGCTCCACCCAAAATCTCGGCCATCGAAGTGGCCACCGAGGCTAACATGGCCGACCCCAAGACGGTGCGCGAAACAGCGCGCGGCATATATTTTGTCGACGCCTCGGACAGACAGAGCCCCGTGGCAATGCCCAAGTGAGCGGCATTGTGCTGAATGACAATCAACATGAGCGAGGATAGGGTGATCACCCAGAGCAAGGTGTAGCCAAATTGCGCCCCCGCGTCCAGATTGACCGCCCAATTGCCCGGATCGATAAAACCAACCGTCACCAGCAACCCCGGGCCTATGTATTTGAAAATATCGAGCGCGCCACTCTTGGTTGAGCCATGGCGCTTGAAAATAGTTTTGAGTGATCTCATAGTAGCTTATCGTGCACCAAATCGAGCAGAAATTTCGGACAACGCGTGGGTTTGTGGGTGGCTAGGTGCATGAAAGCGAGTGTCACGTGCGCTGTTGTGATCAGCTCGCCCGTAGGCCGATAGACTTCATAATAAAATGTACATCTGACCCTTGGTTCTTCTTTGAGGATGGTGCGTATGGTGATCAAATCGTCGTAGTGGGCCGGATTTTTGTATTGAATGGCCAGATCGATAACCGGCATCATGATCCCCATTTCTTCGATCTTGGCGTATGGCACACCAAGCGAACGCATTAATTCGGTGCGCCCCATGTCGAAAAGATCAACATAGTGAGCGTGATAGAGAAAGCCCATTGGGTCGATCCAACCGTAATGAACTCGTACTTGATAGTCGTTAGTGATCATGATTAGAGAAGCTATTAATTTGAATCCAAAGATACGAAAAAAAGAGTTGCAATGTCAATATCTCTCTCGATATTCTGTGGGTGATTAATCGATCAAAGCTTTGTTGATTAGGTGGATCACCTTTGAAATCTCCATGTATGATGCTCCGCGAGCGGCGCCAAAACTACCTCCGATCACAATCACCAGATCCGTGGGCGCGAGAGTCCCCGAACGCTCCAAACGAATGAGCATCTGATAGGTGAATCGATCGTGAGCAATCAAAGGCTCGCCATATTCGGCACACACGCCATAAGAGAGTGCCAATTCGCGCATGACGTGTTTGCGATAGCACAACGAATAAACGGGTTTTGAACCTCGGAAAGCGGCCAAATAACGCGCCGTACGACCGGTCAACGTGTCGACAATAATAGCTTTGATTGGCAGGTTGGTCGACGCGCGCACAGCTGAACGCGAAAGTTGAGCGGTGATCTCGTTGTTGATGCGCACCATATTTATATCTTCGATCGGTTTGACCTCCTCTTCTATGCGTGCGGCCACGGTGGCCATCGTACGCACCGCCTCGACGGGGTATTGCCCCGATGCAGTCTCGCCGCTGAGCATAATGGCATCCACACGTTGATAGATCGCATTGGCGATGTCGCTCACCTCGGCACGCGTTGGCCGGGGCGAACCAATCATCGAGTGGAGCATCTGAGTGGCAATGATCACCGGTTTTTTGCTCTCTATACATTTGCGCACCAAGGCGCGTTGAGTGACCGGAATTTGCTCGGCAGGCAGTTCGACGCCCAGATCGCCACGAGCCACCATAATGCCATAGCAGTGATCTAGGATTTCGTCTATATTGTCGACCCCTTGTTGGTTTTCTATTTTTGAAATAATCTTGATGTGCGATCCGCGAGCGTCGAGAATCGACTGAATGTCGATCAAATCTTCTTTGGTGCGCACAAAGGAGTGGGCGATGAAGTCCAGATCGTTATCCACCGCCCAATGTATGTATTCAATATCTTTGGGTGTGAGCGAGGGCAGTTCGATGTTCACCCCCGGCACGTTGACACTTTTGTGACTTTTGATCACCCCGCAGTTAGACACTTGGCAGAGCAGTGTCTGGCCGCAGCACTCCACCACTTTGAGCTCTATTTCGCCATCGTCGATCAAGATAAGCGAACCCACCGGCACGTTGGAATTTATATTCTTGTCGTTGACAAATAATTTGTGTACGCCATCTTGTCCCGGTGTGGAGATACAACTATTACCATCGCAACCACAAAGTTCGATTTTGTCGCCCTGAGCCACTTTCATGCCGCCTGCTTGGACTTCGGTCACACGGATTTCGGGCCCTTTGGTGTCGATAAGTATGGCGATCGAATCGCTCACCTGCCGCACATTGGCTACCACTTTCGACGCGCCTTCAAAAGTAGTATGCGCCGAATTAATACGTACCACATTCATTCCCTCGTCAAAAAGCGAACGAATAAAATCAACCTCACAGTTCAAATCCGAAATGGTTGCTACAATTTTAGTTTTCTTATTCATCATTATCGTTTGTTTACATTTCTATTTTTGGAATAAAACTATCCAAATTGTGCACAAAGTTATTAAGATTTCGCAGATTTTCATTAACTTTACCCCAAAGTTATAGTTTTTTTGAAGCTAATGATCAAATTTCGCAAACTCTTATCGATCCCGTTTTTGATGCTACTTGTCTTGTCGGCCGTTTTGTGGCTGATAGGTCGTTTGGCTCATAGCTACACCACTCAAATCGAACTACCGATCACCATTGTCACCGATTATGACTCGAAAATGTGGATCGACCGTAGCCAAAAAAACGTGCGACTGATCGTTTCGGCCGATGGACGTGAAATTTTGCCCTACAAAATGGGGCTCGCTCCCCGGTTGATAATCCCACTCTCGATGCTCAAAATCACACCCGACAACAGCCAAAAAGATCCCTACCTCTATAAAATAGACGAAAATTCGCTGGCCAAAGCCATTATGCGGGTGCAAAACAAAATGAAGCTGTCGATGATTGTCGACACGATCCAAACCCTGCACGTGAGCCGTACCGAATTTCGGCGCGTAGCAATTAGACCGATGATCGATGTGGTGTGTTCCAATGGCTATATGCTCAGTCGGCCGGTGGCGCTATCCATCGATTCTATCACCATCAAAGCTCCGCAAGCGGTGCTAGACACGATGGCCCTCATTGCCACCGAGAGGCTCACCCTGTATGATTGCCATGACCACCTGAGCGGTAGTATCGCACTGGTCGTGCCTCGCAATGTGATTGTGCAAAACGAACTGAAAATACGCTATGATGTGATGTGCGAACCATATAGCGAAAAAACATACACCGTGCCAATCCAAGTGCGCGGCATGCCGGATGCCATCACCTTGCCCTCTGTGGCGCAAGTCACAGCACGAGTACCACTAACAAAATACAATAGCACCGATGTGCCGATGGTGAGTATCGATCCACAGAAACGCACCCTTTCGGGCTTCTATCCGATTGTGGTCGACGAATCTCCCTCGGGGGCGGTGGTGAGTGGGATCAAACCCATGATGGCCGAATATTTTATCGAAAAAACAACTGCCCAATGATACGCTATTTACTTGGGCTCACTGGCTTGATAGGCAGCGGTAAGAGTAGTGTGGCGGCTCGGTTTGCTCTCTTGGGTTTGCCCGTCTATGATTGCGACCGAAGAGCAAAAGAGCTGATGAATACCAACCAAGAGTTGCGAGCACAGATAGTGGCTCTCTTTGGTGCCGATATATATATAGAGGGGGAGCTCGATCGTGCACGCATGGCCTCGATAATTTTTCGCTCGCCGGATCTTCGCGCCGCCTTGGAAAGGGTAGTGCACCCCGCCGTTGGGCGCGATATCGAACTTTGGCGCACAACTATCGATGCCCAGTGGGGTGTGGTGGAGAGCGCTATTTTGGTCTCGGCCGGCATCGCCCGGGCAATGGCGGCGGTCTTGGTTGTCACCGCGCCCAGTGAGGTTCGTTTGGCTCGTGTGATGGCTCGCGACTCGATGGGCCCCGAACAAGTGCGCGAGCGAATGGCGGCTCAACTTTCTGAGTTGGAATTGCAGCGTGTGGCTACATGGTGCTTGGCGAACGACCAAAATCAAGAACTCGATAATAAAGTTGCTCGTATTTACGAAAAAATGACTAACTTTGCCGTTATATAATCAATTAATGCACCAATAAACCGATGAATCTTAAAGAAATTTTATCTATCGCAGGTCAGTCCGGCTTGTACAAATATGTAGCACAAGGTAAGGGCGGCATCATCGTTCAAGCGCTCACCGCCGAGGCTCAACGTCAAATGGTCAGCGGGTCGGCCAAGGTTAGTTCGCTGGGCGATATTGCTATCTTCACAGAAAATCAAGAAGTGCCTCTGGCCGATATTCTGGAAGTGATTTTCAAAAACATGAACGGCGCCGCACTCGCCATATCAAACAAATCTACCGCCGAGGAGCTCCACTCATTTATGGAGCAAAGTTTGCCTTCGTATGACAAAAGCCGCGTGCATGATTCGGATATTAAAAAATTGGCCACTTGGTATAATATCCTCGTTTCTGTTGGTGTGACAACTTTCAAAGACGAAGAACAACCACTCGAAGCTGCCGCCGCCGCGTCGAGCGCCACCGCATCAGCCGCCGCCGACAAACCAAAAACTCGTCGCGTGGCCACAGCCGCCACCGCTTCGCGTGCCAAAGCTAACGTATCCACAAAACCTAAAGCAACAGCCACCAAAGGGACAACTGCTCGCAAATCTTCGTAAGGTCAACCGTGATGAAAGAATTAGCCCTAGTTTTTCTGGGCTCTGGTATGGGAGGAGCCTTGCGTTATGGTGTGGGATTGCTTTGCGCGTATTTGTGGCCGATGGCCTCCTTTCCCGTTGCCACTATGACAGTTAATGTTGTGGGGAGTTTTGTGATCGGTACTCTTTTTGCATTGCCCTATCATTCATTTGTTCTCTATATGGGTCTGATTGGCTTTTGTGGTGGTTTTACTACATTTTCGGCTCTTTCGGGCGAGGGCATGGCCCTTATTCGTGCGGGTCAAGGCTTGTTGTTTGCTCTCTATGCCGCTTCTAGTGTGATTCTCGGTGTGTGTGCTGCGTGGGGCGGTTTTTTGTTAGCCAGTAAATAGAGGTGTTTTTTGGTGACTAGGCCTTGAAAAGACTTATACTAGATTTTTGACTAGGCCTTGACTAGGAAATGACTAGACTTTGAATAGGCAACTTATTCAATCACAATTAAAAATTCTATTTTTTTTATAAAAACGTATTAAATTTTTCACTTCTATAATTAAATGACAAAATTCCGTAAACTTAGCATCATCGGGGGGTGGGTTGTCTTTGCGATCGCCATGATCACCTATATGCTCACGCTCGAACCCACAGCCTCGCTATGGGATTGCCCCGAATTTATAGCTACATCATATAAATTGGAAGTAGGGCACCCTCCCGGAACGCCGCTCTTCTTTCTCATCAACCGCTTGGGGGCAATGTTTGCCGGCGCACCCGAAAATGTGGGCTACGCCATCAATACGCTATCGGCCCTAGAAAGCGCGCTCACCATCGCCTTCCTCTTTTGGACAATCGCCCACTTGGCTCGTAAAATATATCGCAAAACAGCCGACGCACTCTCTTCGCACGAAGTGTGGGTGACAATGGCCGCGGCCACAATCGGCTCACTGGCCTATGCCTTTACCGATACATTTTGGTTCTCGGCCGTCGAGGGCGAGGTCTATGCGTTGAGCTCACTCTTTACGGCAGCTGTCCTGTGGGCAATGTTGCGCTGGGAGAGTGTGGCCGACGAAAAGGGATCGAACCGTTGGCTGGTGCTCATTGCCTATCTGATGGGGCTATCCATCGGAGCGCACATTTTGAACCTGCTCACCATTCCGGCTCTGGTCTTTATCTATTACTTCAAAAAATACCCCGCCTCGCCCCATAAATCACTATGGAAACCAGCCGCTGTGGGTATTCTGCTCACAGGCTTCTTCTATATGCTCACCCCGACGGTGGTCTCTATCGGAGCGTGGGTCGATCGTATTTTTGTCAACGGCTTTGGTTTTGCCGTCAATTCGGGGCTCACTACTTTCGTGGTTCTGCTATTAGTGTTGCTTGGCTTTTTTGCCTATCGTGCTCAAAAACAAGGGCACGCAACGCTCAACACCGTGCTCGTTTCGGTGGGTATGATCATCATTGGCTTTTCGACCTATGGCGTGGTGCTGATTCGCTCGTCGGTCAACCCTCCGATGAATTCCAACCACCCCGATAATCCATATTCGCTTGTGCAATTCCTCAGCCGCGAACAATATGGCTCTAGCCCGCTGCTCTATGGCCGTACCTATGCCTCGCCAGTGGTGGATTATGTAGAGAATGATAGCTATTATGTCGATTCGTTGGGCAAATATAAACCATATAAATATGCTTTCGACTATGTGGCCGACCCTGCGACAACGATGTTCTTCCCTCGTATGCACAGCCGCGACCATGCCGAGCAATACAAAGCGTGGAGCGATATCAAAGGACGCAAGGTGAGGTCGAAAGATGGCGAAATGATCACCGTGCCCACCTTTGCCGAAAATATGCGCTTCTTTATTAGCTATCAAGTCAATCATATGTATTGGCGCTATTTTATGTGGAACTTTGTGGGGCGACAAACCGACGTGCAAAACGACGGCCTGGTGAATGGCAACTGGTTGAGCGGCATTAAGCCCCTAGACGCGCTCTACCTTGGCCCACAAGACAACCTGCCGCAAGAATTGGCCAACAACAAGGGGCGAAATCACTACTTCTATTTGCCTTTTATTTTGGGACTTATTGGCTTTTTCTTCCAACTCAAAAAAGAAGGGCGCGGATTTTTGATAGTCACTCTGTTGTTTTTCATGACCGGCGTGGCCATCATACTCTACTTAAACCAAACCCCATCGCAACCGCGCGAACGTGATTATGCCTATGCGGCCTCGTTCTATGCCTTTGCCATCTGGATTGGGCTGGGCTTGATGGGCGTGGTGAACTTTATGCACAATAAAGTCTTCCGCAAGAAAAATGCCAAGGCAGCACTCGCTGTTGGAGCAACGCTTTGCCTTAGCGTGCCTGTGATCCTAGCTCAACAAAATTGGGACGATCACGATCGATCGGCACGTACCATAGCCAACGATATGGGAGTTAATTATTTGACCAATCTGCTGCCAAATTCTATTCTGATCAACTATGGCGACAACGACACTTTCCCGGTATGGTATGCCCAAGAAGTGCTCGGCGAAAGACCCGACGTGAGGGTGATGAACAACTCCTACATTAGTGGCGATTGGTATGTAGATCAAATGCGAATCAAAAGCAACGAGGGCGAAGCTCTGCCGATCTCATTGCCGCAATCTAAGTATAAAGCGCAATCCTCACCACTGTTTTTTGTCAACCCAACACCGCACCCTTATGGCGGCGTATGGACAATCAAAGAGGTGATGCAGGTGGTCAATTCCGAAGATCCATCGACAAAGGTTCGCTTGTCTGACGGCAATTTCTATGACTTTGTGCCTGCCAAACGAATAGCAATCCCGGTCAACAAAGATAATGTTTTGCGTAGCGGCATAGTCAAAGCCTCGGACGCTCATCTGATCGAAGATACGGTCTGGGTGGAGATCAAATCGCAAACCATTGGTCTGGGCGATATGATTTTGCTCGATATGCTTGCCACTTCGGATTGGACACGTCCGATATATTTCACCTCGTCTTCGGGTAGCATGGATCTTGGGCTGACTTTTACAACCTCAGATGGCGAATCGTTTAGCTATCTGCAAATGGACGGTGCCGTGTTCCGCTTGGTGCCAATCAAAACAAAAGTAGCCAAAAGACTTGCCGTTGGGCGCATAGATACCGACCTGTTGTACGATAATTTGATGAACAAATATTCGTATGGCGGAGTCAAAAATGGTGTTTATGTAGACCAATTTGTGGCCAATACTTTGGTGCAGACTCAATTTCGCACAGCCTTTGCGCGTTTGGCCGATGGTTTGATGGCCGAGGGTGACACGGCGCGAGCGGTGGCAGTGCTCGACCGTGCGATGATCGAGCTGCCGGTCGAGCAGCTTCGTCGTGACGAGGCTCTGGTGGGCATTATCGAGGGCTACTGGCGTGCAGGTCAGAAAGTCAAAGGCGACGCCTTGGCCGACGATTACTACCAAACGATGATGGATTATTTGAACTACTACAATCGTTTCAAAGGCGTGAAGGCCAAGAGTGTAGAAGACTACATGTTGGACGTTTATAATAATTTGTACTACTTATATCGTTCGGCCAATAGTGTTGGTCAGAAGAAATATACAGAGAAATTGGCGCCCTATTTTTCGTCAGACAAGTAGGCTGCGGTAGGCTGAACTGTGTGGTAGAGTGGCTGCTGGGGAGGGTTATGCAATCGTCGGTAGAGTAAAAATATTGCCGAGAAAATTAAAATAGCAAATAATATCGAGAAAAAGTTTCAAAAAGTTTGTCTTTTTGATAAAAAGCGTTATATTTGCACTCCGATTGTGTCGAGATTGTGTTGCGTGGTGTTTTATTTATGTTAGGGATTTCGGTTATTGTTTAGCTGTTATTTCGCATAGATTACGAACGATATGATTTTGACAAAAATGCCCAGATGGCGGAATCGGTAG